>JAAYUG010000191.1 GCA_012517825.1 Bacteroidales bacterium
GCTTTAGCTCCTGATGCGCAATCCGGGCTTAATCGGCCGCTTCCACTGCGTTTCAGCGGGATTTGCCCGGATGCTTTCGCGCAAGGCCAGCGCACTGCGCATCAGTTCGTTTTCACTCCTGATGCGCAATCCGGGCTTAACGCAGGTATTGCTGTTGTCCGAACCAGTCGGCAAAGCGGTTCATTTTATCAGGATTTTTGGCAAACCAGGCCTCTGCTTCCTCAGGTCTGGCACCCCGGCTGATATAATAACTGAAAGCTTCTGCATTACCGGATGTATGGACTTCGGAAAGGAAAGGAATATATAAATTCCACCAAAGGCTGTTAATATTCTTCTTTATTTCACTCAGTGCCGAGAAGAATGTACGGTTTCGTTCAGCAAACCGTCCGAGTTCAGTGCTGTCGGTTTTCCCGGCAATGCTTGCCACTGCCGCCATACTTACTGTCATTTCAAATACTCCAAGGCTGTCAGAATCTTCTCTGGAATGCATACTGGCACTGATTTTACCGGGCCGATCGGAGGTCATACCCTTGACCTGCAAGGATGCCAGCATCTCCCATGCGGTTTTTGATCTTTCAGTGCGCGATTCAATCAATAGAAAAAAATACAGCGGGAACATTGCCTTTACTCTGTTTCCCAGTTCGGCTTCGGCATAGGCCAGCAGGAGGTGGCTTCCCGGATGGCTCGGTCTGAGCCGGACAGAACGGCACAGTATCTGCTCTGCTTCCCGGTATCGTTTCATACGGTAGAGCGTCAGTCCTTTATTGTATGCAAGCAAATGATCCTCAGGGAAGTATTTCATTCCTTCATCAAACACCTTCAGGGCTTTTTCCCTTTGCCCCAGTTCATCGAGCGAAGATCCCCAAACTGCGTACGATCCGGCATAGGGGGTTTTCCCTTTCCTGATACTGTTTTTTGCATACGCTGCTGCCCGTTTGTAATCACCCGTGCTCATAAAGGTATAGGCCATCTCGTACATGGCTTCTGCATTGGTGGGATCTGACTCAAGCACTTTCTGATAACATTCCAGGGCCTCTCTGAATTTGCCTTCATCATGGAAACGCATTCCCTGCCGCAGAAGGGAATCCGTCTGACCAGACGAGACGGAACATAAAAGAAGCAGAATGGACTTCACCATTGCAAGCCGCAGAAAAAAAGAATACCGTGACATAGCGTCCGATGATAAATTTCTTCCAATATACAAATTCCTGACGGAGATATGCATGAGGAAAGATCAAAGTATTATTTTTGTTTTCAATAATTACAACCAACCTAAAATACCAATCTATGTTTTCACAGCGCATGGTCAGGCGATCTGTTGCATTGCCGTTTCTTTTTTTTCTCTTTCTGCCGGCAATCTTGCCCGCAGGTGCTCAGAATCTAACAAGGAATGTTCCTGCCAGGGAATGTTCCGGTGTTTATTTGCTGTATTCGGTGAAAGGGAACGCTAATATTCCTTCAGGTGTTCCTTTTTCTGAGGTGATTCGCCCATTGGATACACTTCTGGTAATGTCTTCCATTCCCTGCACATTGAATGTTTACGACGGAGGAGGGAAAACTTATGTAACTGTTCCGGTTGATAAAACGGTTTCATTCGTTGTCGGAGGGAAACCGGGAATGCATAAGGCAATTCTTCTGGACAAAAGGGGCGAAGTGCTCCGCACCTTTACGTTTCAAATGGAGCCTGCTACGAAGATTTCCGACAGGGGGAAATTCGAGAACCTGTTTCATCTTCTGTATAAAGGAATGTGTGTTTACAGTCCTGACGGAACTGAAACCTATTATTTCAGAGGGAAAGAGTACAAGGTCTTTGTTCCCTGGGTTCTGGATAACGATCAGACCAATAAAGGGATGCGGTATTTCAGTCCGTACGGCTCTGATATGATTGATGTGTTCAGCGAGGTTCAGAGGGAAGACGGGATGATATACAGTTTTATCAGAAACAGTGAACGGCCAGGTTATTATGACCTTGCATACGGATCCACCAATTTTGTTAAAAGGTATGATACGGTTCTTTTTGTCCGCCAGCCCAATGAAAACCATGTGGAGTACCTGTTTGTCGACCTGTTGTACCAATGCTGGAAAGCAACGGGAGATGACCGGTGGATGCAGTCGAAACTGGCTTCGGCCGCCCGCGCTCTTGATTATAATGTTACCGACAGCCTGCGCTGGTCGAAAAGATTCGGGCTGCTGAAACGTCCTTATACCATTGATTCGTGGGACTTTCAGGTAGATGATGAATATACGCCAAGGGATGCTTTAACCCCAACTATGTGCGTTGTTCCCGGAAAAACCAAGTTCGGGATTTTCTATGGCGATAATACCGGCTATGCGCAGGCGTGCGAGTACCTGGCCGAAATGTTTGCCCATGCCGGTGACCAGGCCTCGGCAGCAAAATACCGGCAGAGAGCCCGGGAAATCAGGGAACGGCTGAATGCTCTTGCATGGAACGGGCGCTTCTTTACTCATTTTATTGATGAAGATCCATCGGTTAAAAGAAACCTGGGTGTGGACGAAAAAAGCCAGATTTCTCAGTCGAATGCCTATTCGGTCAACAGAGGGTTGCCTTATGAACAGAATGTTGCAATCATTGAAACCTATCTTGATCTGAAGAGACATCTGCCACCCGGTTCTCCGGGAGAATGGTACGCAATCTATCCTCCCTTTGAAAAGGGTTTCGGAGGACATAACGAAAAGTGGCAGTATATGAACGGAGGGGTTGCCGGACATGCCGCCGGAGAATTGGCGAGAGGTGCATTTGAAAATGGCTATGAATGGTATGGAACTGACATTCTTTTGCGATTGCTTGACCTGGGAAATAGATATGGTAATGGCTCACGCATATGGTTTTCTTATACCGGAGCTTATCCTCCACCTCCTCCTGATCCTGTATATCAGCCACTGGATATTCGTAAGGCGGCGAATATGAGCATTTATGACCAGGCAGGTAAGGGAACATTGCCCTGGATGAATGAGCGCCGGGGAAACGACATGCGGAACCTGCCCTGGGGAAAACAGACCTTTGGCGGGATTGAATTTTATATTCAAGATCCGTCAGCAAATAAGGGTAAAACTGTGATCGGGCTTTCAAAACAAAAAGGTTTTCTGCAACAGGTTTCTCTTCCTGTTGGAAGAAAGACCGGTATGATAGGCCTGCTTCACACAATCGGACAGACCGGCTCAGAAGGGATTGCAGGAAGTGTAATGTTTCATTATGTTGACGGAACTTCAGCAGCGCAGTATATTGTCAACGGAAAGCATGTAACAGGGTGGTGGTTCCCTGAATTGAACGGAAAACTGGCCGGAGTTGCCTGGCGCGGTCCGAACGGCGTAAGCAATGATGTGGGGGTGTGCTGGGCAGGAATTTCCAATCCCTTTCCGGAAAAGGAGATCCGGGAAATCACATTCCGGTGCAGCGATGATAAAGGCATTTGGGCCATTATTGCCGTAAGTCTGGCCGACAGAATGAAATATATTCCGCCCCCGCCCGAGTCGTACGGAGGCCCGGACAACTGGGCGGCTGCGCTGGGCATGGCTGCTCTGGTAGAAGGCCTGGCCGGCATCACCGATCAGGGTACGGCGTTTTCTCATCCCCGCATTGCTCCCAGATGGATTTCTGCCCACACCGATACCGTCCTGGTAACTGTGCGCTATGCCGCTTCCAACGGATATGTGGCATATACCTTTCATCATAATGCAGAAAAGCGGACCATCAGGCTCACTGTTACCGGAAGCGGCGAAGAAGCATTCGTCCATGTTCTCCTGCCATCCGACGCAGAAACAGTTCGCAGGATAACGGCCTTTGATCAGAATGTTCCTTTTAAAATCAGCTTGGTGGGAAAATCAAAATATGCTGATTTTTCGCTTCCTTTGAAAGGTATAACAACCTGTGAGGTAGCGTATTGAATAACCATGGTCTTGGTGCATCCTTTGTGAGGCACCTGATCCGCTCTATCCCATATGAAATTTTACCGGGGTTGCCGAAAAGCGGATTTTTAAACCATCCCCGTAATGCTGTTGTGGTAAATTCAAAACGGCACAATTTTTGCATTACTTTATTGTAAGATTTTTTTTAAAAAAATTTTTACCTTTGCGGGATATTTTGTTTGATAATTAAGTACTTAATAGTATATTTTAAAATATTCTGAAGCAATAACTTGGATGTTACAGGACAGAAAAATTTCTGTAAAAAATGTAACATTCGGTTTTTTTTTTTCGTATAACGGTATAATGAAACTGAACAAGAGGCGTTACTAATTTGTTGGTGTAACGATAATAAACTGTGAGGAGTTTGCGATGAGACAACTGAAAATTACAAAGTCGATTACCAACCGGGAAAGTGCTTCACTGGAAAAGTACCTGCTGGAGATTGGCAAAGAAGAATTACTGACTGTTGAAGAGGAAGTGGAGCTGGCCCGGCGTATCCGGAGCGGTGACCGCGCTGCCCTGGAAAGGTTGGTGCGTGCCAATCTCCGTTTTGTGGTATCGGTGGCCAAACAATACCAGCATCAGGGGCTTAGCCTGCCTGACCTGATCAATGAAGGGAACCTGGGCCTGATAAAGGCTGCCGAAAAGTTCGACGAGACCAAAGGTTTTAAGTTTATATCCTATGCCGTATGGTGGATACGGCAGAGCATTCTGCAGGCCATTGCAGAACAAAGCCGTATTGTAAGGCTTCCGCTGAACAAGATCGGCACAATTAACAAGATCAACAAGGTGTTCAATGCCCTGGAACAGGAGTTCCAGCGTCCTCCTACACCCAAGGAAGTTGCCGAACGGGTGGAACTGCCGGAAGAAAAGGTAGCCAGTACCCTCCGCCTGCAGGGCCGTCATCTTTCGGTTGATGCACCCTTTGGCGAAGAAGAAGACGGCAGTCTGCTCGACGTAATGGAAAACAAAGAATCCCCGGTGGCTGATGATGAGCTTATCAAGGAATCTCTCCGGAAGGAAATCAGCCGTACCCTTTCTGTGCTCAGCGAAAAGGAACGTTCGGTTATTGAACGTTACTTTGGCATCGGCCATAAAGAAATGTCGCTCGAAGAAATTGGCGCCGAAATCGGATTGTCGAGAGAGCGTACACGGCAAATTAAAGAAAAGGCTATCCGGAGGCTTCAGCGGACATCTAAAAACAAACTGCTGAGATCTTACCTCGGATAAATTTTAAATTAAAACATTGATTATGAGACAGATAAATTCTGTCTCTTTTTTTTTTCATTCTTCCGTTAAACCTGGTGACCGGTTTTGCATCTAAAAGTCAAACTTTAATGTAAAACCTAAAATTCACGAACTATGAGAACAATGCATCGTTTTATGCTAACTGCCGGGATAATGATTTCCACGGTATTGTTTTTTTCGGCCTGCAACAAGGATGACAGCTTTTTAACCAACGACGAGGGGCAGACTGTTCTTGACGATGCCCTGATGGATGCAACGGATCAGGACATTATGAGCTTTGCCGATCAGTACGATGACATGCTGGACAACCTGAACCTGAAAAGCGGTGAGGCAGTTCTTTCCGACACATGTCCTGTTGTGACCCATTATACTTCGGGTGATACTGTTATACTTACGGTAGATTTCGGTAACGGCTGCACCGATCGTAACGACAATGTACGCAGCGGCAAAATCATTGTCAAGCGCATCGGGCACTACCGTGATTTGGGTTTCCTGAAAATTGTCGAATTGCAGAATTTCCATGTGAACGGCAACCTGATTGAGGGAACCCGCATAGTGGAAAACATGGGGCTGAATGAAAACGGGCACTATTACTTTTCGGTAACCCTGAGGAACGGAAAAGTAACAACCAGTGACGGTGCAGTTATGACCCGTGAATATACCCGTACGCGCGAATGGGTGGCCGGTGCCGAAACACGCAATGTGTGGGACGATGAATACCTGATTACCGGATACGCAACGGGAACCAATTTTAAAGGGTTCAGCTATTCCAGAACCATTGTGGAGCCCTTGCACGTAAAAATGGCCTGCCGGTTTATCGTGAGCGGTGTGATCGAAATCAAAATCGGTGATAAAGAGCCTGTTATTATAGACTACGGTGATGGTGAATGCGACAACAAGGTAACCATTTCCAAAGGAACCGAATCGCAGGTCAGGGAAATGAAGATGCACAGATTTCGCTGGAGGAGGTAAGAGTTCTCTCCATAATGTACAGAGGCATGCCGGTTTGTTTGCGGCATGCCTTTTTTATTTGGATCTGATGGAACTGACAAAATTTCTTATCTGCTCCGGAAGGTTTTCACCGTGCTGTATTGCTTCAATAAAGGCAGTGCCTACAATTGCCCCGGCGGCATACCGGCAGGCTTCCTCAAAGGTCTCACGACTGCGTATGCCAAAGCCGATCAGCAATGGGTGCACCAGGTTCAGTGAGCGGATGTGTTCAAAGTAATTCCGGTGGGCGTCGAATCCGCTTTTTCGGGTTCCTGTTGTGGCCGATGTAGAAAGCATATAAATAAAACTGTCACTCAGGCTGTCAATTTTTCTTATTCTTTCGTCCGGGGTCTGGGGCGTAATGAGAAAAATGTTTGACAGGGCATATTTTTCAAAAAGGGGTTTAAATTGTTCTTCGTATTCTTCCGGCGGAAGGTCCGGGAGAATGATTCCGTCAATTCCCAGGAAATGGGCATCTTCCAGAAATTTTTCGATTCCGTATGAGAGAACGGGATTGAGGTATCCCATCAATATCAGAGGCATGGAAACCTGTTCCCTTGTTTCAGATAATTGCCGGAACAGAACTTTCAGCGACATGCCATTCTGCAGGGCAACCTGGCTGCTGTGCTGAATAACGGGCCCGTCGGCAAGAGGATCTGAGAAGGGCATACCGATTTCAGCCAGGTCAACTCCATTTTGTTCCAGTTCTTTCAGAATAGTGCCGGTATCATTTAGTCTGGGGTATCCGGCCGTAAAAAACACGGAAAGAATATTGTTCTGTTTTTTCTGAAAAAGGGTATGAAGCCGGTTCATGGATTTTGTTTTTCGGTGTTAGTAAGATAATTGGTATAGGCGGCCAGGTCTTTGTCGCCTCGTCCGCTCAGGTTGATCACAACCTTCTGCGATGGTTTGAAAGGAATCATGGATAGAGCCGCCAGGGCGTGTGCTGATTCAAGGGCTGGAATAATGCCTTCGAGCCGCGTCAGTTCCAGAGCTGCTTCCAGTGCTTCTGTGTCGGTGGCCGATAGGAATTGCACCCGGCCGGTTTCGTATAGCCAGGAATGCATCGGTCCGATTCCGGGATA
>JAAYUG010000192.1 GCA_012517825.1 Bacteroidales bacterium
CTTTATACCATTCAAACGCTTACACGGAATTTTTACGTATGGGCCATCTTATCCGACCTTGCGGAACTTCTGCACGAGTACCTTGCCGAACAAAACCTGCATCTGCTTTCTGATACCCATAAAATTCTCCATCAGCTGATAGGAAGAAATGACGCTCCTTTTATCTACGAGCGGGCAGGAAACACCTGGCTGTACTATATGATCGACGAATTCCAGGACACCTCTGCCCTGCAATGGAACAATTTCAGGCCGCTTATTGCCAACAGCCTGGGTGAGGGAAAGACCAGCCTGGTGGTAGGCGATGTAAAACAGTCCATTTACCGCTGGAGAAACAGCGACTGGCGTATTCTGGCGCGGGAAATCGCACGGAACTTTCCCGGCCGCAGTAAAACGGAATTCCTTCCGGTAAACAGGCGGAGTGTCAGAAACATTGTAGAATTCAACAACGATTTCTTCACCGGGGCAATGGAGTGCCTTAAAAACAAATTCTGTGAGGAAACCGGTCTGCCCCCTGATGATGATCTGGTAAAATTCATGGCCGAAGCTTACCGGGATTGCCGGCAGAAGGTAGCTGAAGAGAAGATGCAGACAACAGGATTTGTGAGGATGGAAATCTTTGATGTTAGGGAGGAAGAATCGCGCACTCCCCTGAGGCTGGTGCAGACCATAAACGAACTGTTTTCCGCAGGATACCGGCCTGAAGACATTGCGATTCTTGTACGGACGAAAGATGAAGCCGAAGCGGCGGCCTCCTGGCTTCTGAACCCTGCCAGCTACGGGCCGGGTACTGCACCGCCCGGCATCATTACCGAGGAAGCCATTCTGCTCAGCCAGTCACCGGTGGTGCGGGTCCTGTGCAGTCTTCTGCGCTACCTGAAAAATCCGGATGACCAGCTGAACAACCTCAACCTGCTCAATGAGTTGTTCCTTTACCTGGGCATGGAACTTCCCGGCGGGAAAAAGTATCCGCCCGTTACCTTCACCAGAGAAACCGCAGAAAGCTTTCTGCCGCCGGAGTTTGTAAGTCAGACAGCCGAACTGAAAAAACTGCCCCTGCAGATTCTCTGCGGCCGGCTTGCTTCCCTCTTCGGCCTTGACCGGAAAGAACAACAGGAACCCTACCTGCACGCCTTCATGGATCAGGTGAATACAGCTGTGAGGAAAGGGATTTCTGATGTGTACGGTTTTCTTGATTTCTGGGACAAAAAGGCGGATGAACTCTCGCTCACCATCCCCGAAAAATCAAATGCTGTGCGGATTATGACCATCCACAAAGCCAAAGGCCTCGAATTCCCGGTTGTTATCCTGCCTGACCCTGTCTGGAATCTCGACCATAATCCAACCCAGACCACCTTTCTGTGGATACATCAAAACCTTGTCGGAGGCGAAGAAGGCACCTGGTTTCCTGTACGGTACAGCAAACAGCTTGCACAAACCGATTTCAGGGAAGCATATTTCACCGAAAAAATGCAGACGTATGTGGACAACCTCAACCTGCTGTACGTTGCATTTACCCGCGCCCGCGAAGGCCTTGTTGTTATTTCCGACAAAGAAAGCAGGTATTATCATGCGCGGAAACTAATCCTCGACGTCTGCAACCTCCTGGATGGCACCTCACTGCAGAAACGGGAGGAAGAAGGAAGAACCATCTTCTTCAGAGGCTCCTTTCCTGAGCGCAGAACAACACCCGCCTCAGAAGAAGAAGCTTTGCCCTTGCAGGAAAAAGGAAGCCTCTTTACCAACCGGTTCCCTCTTCTGGTAAAGAAAAATGCATCAGAGTATTTCTCCGAACAGGGCGAACCTGTCCACACGGCACGCGATGAAGGAAAACTGATGCATGCCCTTCTGGCCGGAATCCGGCATGCAGAGGATGCCGGTACGGTGGTGCAAAAGGCGGTTATGGAAGGGAAAATAGCAAAACGGGAAGCCCCGGAATTGAAACACCGCATAACATCGATGCTGGCCGACCCCGAAATGGCAGAATATTTCACCGGCGCTTGGAGAATATACACCGAAAATGACATCCTGCTTCCCGGAGGAGAAACCAGGCGTCCCGACAGAATCGTGGCCAACGGAAAAGAAACCGTTGTTATTGACTACAAATTTGGCGAAGAAACCAGCGCTTCCCATACCCGGCAGGTAAAGGAATACATGAATCTGCTGGCAGGGGCCGGATTTCCGTCTCCCCGGGGCATTGTCTGGTACCCTCTCCTGAACCGGAAAGAACGGATAGCCCTATGAAAGCGGTAACCACATATCCCTGGGGCACCGAAAGGCGCTTTAATGCCTACCCCGACTATTTCCGGAAGCTGTTTGGCGGAAGGGTGCAGAAAGTGTCGGTTGATGCCGGACTCACCTGTCCCAACCGCGATGGCAGTAAAGGTACCGGAGGATGTACCTTCTGCAACAACGACGCCTTCAACCCTTCCTACTGCCGGCCCGCACTTCCCGTCAAACAGCAAATCAGCGAGGGAATCCGTTTTCACCGTTTCCGCTACCGCAGGGCAGGAAGGTACCTGGCCTACTTTCAGACCTTTTCCAATACCTACGCGCCTTTACCCCGGCTTAAGCAACTGTATGAAGAGGCCCTGTCCTGTGAAGGGGTCATCGGGCTTATCATCAGCACCCGGCCCGATTGTGTTGATGCCGGCGTACTCGACTACCTGGCCTCCCTGGCAGAAAAATACTATGTGGCTGTTGAATACGGAATCGAATCGGTGCGCGATGAAACCCTGCTGAGGGTTAACCGCCGGCATACGTTCAGCGACGCACTGAAGGCCCTTGACCTCACCCGGCAAAGAGGCCTGCCTGCCGGAGCCCATTTTATCATCGGCCTTCCGGGCGAAAATAACCACACCATACTGCAGGATATCAGCATTATTGCTGACCTTCCGCTCGATACAGTGAAATTCCACCAGCTTCAGGTTTTTGAAAATACCAAACTGGCCGAAGAGTACCGAAGGCATGCATACTCCCTCTACCTGCCTCCCCTTGAGGAATACCTGCACCTGATGGTTCAGCTTGCCGAACGGCTGAATCCGGACATAGTGATCGAGCGCATTGCCTCCGAGGTGCCTCCCCGCTTTCTTGTCAACCCGGGCTGGGGCGCCGTACGGTACGACGAAATTCAGCGCCGGTTTGAACGCCTGCTCGAGGAAAAACAAACCTGGCAGGGACGCTTGTACGAAAAAAAATCCATTATTGACCAACATCAGAATCGTTGATATGCCCCAACCTTTTCTCAGAGAAGTAGCCGACCACATTTACCGCCACCATGCGAACGGTGACGTGGTCCTTGTCTTTCCCAACCGGCGATCGGTTTTCTTTTTCCGCAAGCACCTCGGCGAGATGATTGACAGACCCCTGCTGATGCCGGAAAGTTTTACCATCAGCGAGCTGTTCAGCCGCATCACGGGCTATATCGTCCCGGAAACCCTTCCTCTCCTTTTCCGTTTGTACGATGCCTATCAACAGGTTTTTGAAAACCATGCCGAAACCATTGATGAATTTGTTGCCTGGGGCGAAACCCTCCTGCACGATTTTGACGATACCGATAAATACCTGGTAGATGCCGGTCAGCTGTTCCGCAACCTCACCGACATCAAAGAAATTGAGCAACTCTTTCAGCCGGAGGAAGATCCGTACCAGGGAATAAGGGCCTTCTGGAAACACCTGATTTCAGCCAGAAATTCTGATGAAAAAGAAAAGTTCCTTGCCTTCTGGAACAAACTGCATCCCCTCTACCTGCGTTTCAGAGAAAATCTTACTGCCGCAGGAATTGCCTACGAAGGAATGAATTCGCGCGAGGCGATAGCAAAACTCAAAACCTCGGGAATTGAAACCTTTCTGCCCGGCCATTACTGCTTCACCGGCTTTAATGCTCTGAATGCCTGCGAAAGGGAGCTGTTCCGCATCCTTAAGGCGGAAGGAAAAGCCTCCTTCTACTGGGATACGGATCCATGGTACATGGACAACACATGGCATGAAGCCGGTTTTTTCCTCAGAAAAAACAGGAAAGAATTTCCCTCCCCCGATGATTTCATGCCGCATTCTGACTTCGCCACTTCCCGGCCGGAAGTGCAGATTACGGGACTTCCCTCCTCCACCGGACTGGCCGCCTCTGCAGGACGTTCGGCCTCTGCCATGCTGGAAGGGAGCAATACCCCTCTGTCCACCGCCATCGTACTGGCTGATGAAAACCTGCTGATTCCCCTGCTTCAAACCCTTCCCGAACAATGCAATGCCTACAACGTGAGCATCGGATTTCCGGTGAGGGAATCGCAGGTGTACACTTTCCTTTTTCAGTGGCTTGAGCTTCAGAAAAATGGCAAAGACCATAAAGGAAAACCCTGTTATTATTATCGCCACGTATTGTCCCTGCTCCATCATCCCCTGCTCGACAGCCTGAAAGATGAAAAAAAAGAAGCGCTGGAGAAGATTACCACACTGAAGATGATCAGGGTGCCGGCAGAACTGCTTTGCCAGACGAGCCGCATGAAGACCATCTTTACCCCGGTGGCCGATATGCGAACCCTGCCCTCCAGGTTGCGCGACATTCTGGTGCAGTTTTACCGGGAAAACATGTCCGGGGAAACCGCCAATCCGCTCCGGACCATCGAATGCGAAACCATTCTGACGGTATATCTGGCCCTTCAGCACCTGGAAGACCTTCTTCCGGAATCAGCCGGCACCTTGCTTCCCGAAACCTATATGCGGATGCTGAGAAACGTTCTGCAAAATCTGCACGTACCCCTTTCGGGCGAACCCCTTCAGGGCCTGCAGATTCTCGGACTGCTGGAAACAAGAAATCTCGACTTTGAAAACGTCATCATCCTGCCGGCCAATGAAGGGGTGCTTCCGCGCACGTCCCAGCCTTCATCCTTTATCCCGCAGAACCTGCGATACGGATTTGGCATGCCAACAGCCGAACATCAGGATGCTGTGTATGCCTACTACTTTTACCGCCTTCTCCAGCGTGCCCGCAAAGCGGAAATCTTCTGGAACACTTCCGCTTCCGGGCCCGATTCGGGAAAGATGAGCCGGTTTGCCTACCAGCTTCTGTACGAACAACCCTGCCAGGTTTCGGTCAACACCGCCAGGATGAATGTGCGCTTCCAGTCGCCCAGGCCCATTGTTATTGAAAAAGGGCCGGAAGTACTGCAACGGCTTTCCCTGTTTACATCCCGCGACGGGAGCCGTTTTTCCCCGTCCGCTCTGGCCGATTACATACAATGCCCCCTCCTCTTTTTCTTCCGCTACATTGCCCGCGTTAAACCCGAGGAAGAACTTACCGAAGAACCCGATGCGGGCATTTTCGGCACGCTCTTTCATGAAACGATGCGGAAACTCTATGGCAGTTTCAGGCACCAGCTCATTACGGAGGAAATCCTTGCCTCTGTCAGCCCGGAACAGATACAGAATGCCGTTGACCATGCCCTGCGCCTGCACGTTTATAAACATGTACCGGACGATCAGCCCGTTGAGCCGGAAGGGCAGTTTATCATCATCAGGAATGTGCTGAAAGAATATGCCCTAAAAGTACTGGAAACCGACCGCACATTCTGCCCTTACACCCTCACCGGGCTGGAACAATCCCTTGCCGGATTTGTCGAGATGCCCTGCAATAAGCCGGTTAAAGGATTCATGCTCGGAGGAAATGCCGACCGGATTATCAGCCATGACGGGAAAACCATCATCATAGACTATAAAACCGGAGGAAGAAAGGAAACCCTTACCGGCCTGGATATGCTTTTCACTTCAGAACACGGCAAAGACCTGCGGTATGCTTTCCAGATTTTCTTTTATTGCTATCTTTATTCCCTGGCAAATGAGGGAAGAGTTGTACAACCTGCGGTCTATTTTTTACGCGAAATGTTTAACGAAACGTTTGATCCCTCCATCGGCATAAAAGAACCCGGAACAAAAAGCAACGAAACCCCGGTGAGCGATTTTTCGCCGTTCATGCACGAATTTGAAGAAAAACTCCGGCGCCTTCTGCTCGAAATATACGAACCCTCCCTACCCTTTACACAAACCAGCCGGCAGAAACTCTGCCAGTTCTGTAGCTTCAGGGAAGTCTGCCGGCGCACCTGAGGAAACCTTATTGCGCTCAACCAGTATACGGAAACCGGGAGAAAAGAAAAAGGTAAAACAGCGGAAACGACATAACAATACCAATTGCCTCATAACGGTAACAACCATTGCCATATGTTCACCGAGTTTACTGATTTCGAAGTAAAAATTACTGATGCCCCGTTCAGGACTTCCGGAGGAATGACCTGGCCCGGGACAGTAAGGATTGTGTATTCCGACCCGGAAGGGGAAAAAACCCTGGAAGAAGATTACGGCTATGCGCCGGCAGAAGCAATTTACCATCTTATTTCCGAAGGAAAGGAAATCAATCTCAGCGAATGCTACATTGAAAGGTTTTCACTGACAGAATACAGGGCTCTGCGGAACCTGGAGGCCAAATCGTATGTAAGGCTGGAAGCGTTTTCCGCCCGGAGGGCCTTTTTCAACTGCCGTGCACGGATTGATTTCAGCTTTGCTGAGTTCAGCGGGGAATCGGTTGATTTCGAATCCACCGTATTCGCCCGCGGGCTGGTGTCGTTCAATTCAGCCCGTTTTGCCGACTGCAGTCTGAACATGAGCTATGTGCTGTTCCGTAACGGCAACATAGATTTTGCCAACTGCCAGTTCGGATCAGGACTAATATCCTTCAAAAACAGTAAATTTCACAGCGGCACAAAAGATTTCCGGTACACCGGTTTCGGCAACGGGGATGTATTGTTTGTGAACACCGATTTTGGCGATGGAGACGTTTCGTTTATCAATGCCTCGTTCGGACAGGGAACGGTGTCGTTTAAGGTGACCCGGTTCGGCCAGGGGAAAGTGGATTTTCATTATGCAAAGTTCGGCGGCGGCGAGATCAACTTTGAGCGCACTGACTTCGGGCCCGGAAAGGTGGATTTTCGCATGGCCGAATTCAACGAAAGCCGGATCAATTTTAACCGGAGCAGTTTTGGTAACGGAGAGGTAACGTTTGAAGGAAGCGAACTGAAAAGCGGCAAATTTCTGTTCAAGAAAGCTACGGTCGGCGAAGGGATGTTTTCCTTCGAGCAGGTCATTTATCCCGAAGCCGAAGTATATCTCGACGGCACCGACTTCGGAAAAGGCACGATTTCTTTCCAGAAGGCACGCATAAAGCATCTTTCCCTCCGTTCCTGCCAGATGAACGATTATGTTGACCTGCGCATGGAGGAAGCCGGCCTGGTAGATCTTTCCGATACCGTAATACGCGACATCATCGACCTGACGCCCTATGAAACTCCGGTAGCCATCC
>JAAYUG010000193.1 GCA_012517825.1 Bacteroidales bacterium
AGAATGATTTCGGTACGACGGTTTTTTTGCCGGGCCTCTTTGGTTTTGGCCGGATCGACGGGCATAAATTCTCCTCTGCCGCTGGCAGTGAGGCGACGGGGATCAATTTTTGTACCATCCAGTAATATTCGCACAATAGCTGTAGCCCGCTTTACGCTGAGGTCCCAGTTATCGCGTATGGAGGCAGAGGGTATGACCGGAACATCATCTGTATGGCCTTCGATGGTTATATTGATATCGGGATTTTGCTCCAGTACCTTTGCCAGTCTTTTCAGCGCTGCTATACCGCGGGGGTCAACCTCTGTACTGCCGCTTTGAAACAACAGTTTTTCCTCGAGCGAGACATATACTTTCCCGTTGCGGATATTAACTGAAAGGCCTTCTTTTTCAAATCCGAGAAGGGCATCGCTGACCTTGTTTTTCAACGCCTTGACGGTTGAATCTTTACGGTAAAGAATGGTCTCGAGTTCTTTCATCCGGGCGTTTCTCTGATCGAGTTCCACGGCCATGCGGTCAAGAATCATTTTCTTTTCCTGAAGATCGCGTTCGAGCGTTTTCAGCCTGTTTTCCCTGTCAGTCAGTTCTTCCTGCGAAGCCTGCAGCTTTTTCAGCAGACGGGCTGTTTCCCGTTCATTTCCTTTCAGAAGTTCTTCCTGTGCTGCCTGCAGTTCGTTATAGGCACGGTCCAGCTGGTTGTAGTTTTTTCTTAGCATTTCAAGCTGCTGCATCAGATCGGCGCTGTCAGATGCCAGAGACCTGATTTTTTCTTCCATCTGCTGAACTTTAAACTTCAGTTCACGGGCCTGTACTGATAATTGCTCGTTTTCCTGCTTGAGTTGTTCCGTTTCGGTCGTACATTTTTTTTCCAGATCGTTAAATTTTTTCATGGTCACGCACGATCCGAGAGAAAATAATGCAATAATCAGTAATACAATATGCTGTCTTTTCATTGGCGGTATTTTTACGGCAAATATACTGCAAAAGATGCAATGCATTACGAAGCAGGGTCTGAGCGAATGCAGGGAGATGCCAGATGACCCCAGAACGTTGAACATGTTCATAGAAATATCTACCTTTGTGCACATTTATTCTGTATGGCTCATTATCCTTTACTGGAGAGAATTTTTTACCCGGATGATCTGAAAAAACTTACTCCTGAAGAATTAATTCAGGTATGTCATGAGTTGCGTGAATTCATCATCGATATTGTCTGTGAGAATCCGGGCCATCTGGGAGCCAACCTGGGGACGGTAGAACTTACGGTTGCCCTGCACTATGTTTTTGATGTTCCTCACGACAAAATTATCTGGGATGTTGGTCATCAGGCATACGGGCATAAGATTCTCACCGGACGAAGGGAAGTTTTCCATACCAACCGCAAGTATGGGGGTATCAGTGGGTTTCCCAGGCGGGATGAAAGTCCGTATGATGTTTTTGGTACCGGGCACTCATCAACTTCCATATCGGCCGCTTTAGGGATTGCCATGGGGCTCAGGTACAACAGCCGGGACGAAGCCAATGTCATTGCAGTAATAGGAGATGGAAGTCTTACAGGAGGCATGGCCTTTGAAGGATTGAACAATGCAGGCACTCTGCATCCCAACATGCTGGTCATTCTCAACGACAACAACATGTCCATTGATCCCAACGTGGGTGCCCTGAAAGACTATCTGCTTGATATTACGACATCGAAAACATACAACAGGTTCCGGGATGAGGTGTGGGACATGCTGGGAAAACTGGGTCGCATGGCTCCGTTTGCCCGACAGTATGTTCAGAAGATTGAAGCATCACTGAAGGCCCTTTTTCTCAAACAGAGCAATCTTTTTGAAGCATTGAATTTTCGTTATTTCGGTCCTGTTGACGGGCATGATGTTGTTCATCTTACTGAAGTTCTGCAGGACCTGAAAACTATTAAAGGGCCTAAACTTCTGCATGTACTTACAAAGAAAGGAAAGGGATTTCCCAGGGCAGAAGAGAACCAAACGGCTTTTCATTCACCCGGCCGTTTTGACAGGAAGACAGGTGAATTTCTTTCTGCGAAAGGTACCGAAGCGGAACCTCCCCGGTATCAGGATGTATTCGGGCTTACTCTTCTTGAGCTGATGGAACAAAACAGCAAAGTGATCGGGATAACGCCTGCTATGCCAACAGGCTGTTCCATGAATATTGCCATGGAACAATTCCCTGACCGTGTATATGATGTGGGCATAGCCGAGCAGCATGCTGTAACCTTTTCTGCCGGTTTAGCCACACAGGGGCTTATCCCCTTCTGCAACATCTATTCAACTTTTATGCAGAGAGCCTATGATCAGGTGATTCATGATGTTGCCATTCAGAATCTTCCCGTTGTTTTATGCCTTGACCGGGCCGGGCTCGTAGGAGACGATGGTGCCACCCACCACGGTGCCTTTGATCTGGCTTATTTGCGATGCATTCCCAATGTGATTGTTGCGGCTCCGATGGATGAAATTGAATTGCGGAACCTGATGTATACGGCACAGCTTCAACCCCAGGGTCCATTTGCTATACGCTACCCGAGAGGGAAAGGAGTTCACGCCCACTGGCGGGGAGCCTTTCAGGAAATACCAATAGGGAAGGGACGGATTATTGAAGAAGCAGAAGGACTGGCAGTGCTCTCCCTCGGGCATCCGGGGAATTTTGTGCGGGAGGCCGCCCGGAAGCTGTCGGAAGAAGGGATTCATTTTTCCCATTATGATCTCCGTTTCCTTAAGCCGCTTGACAAGGAACTTTTGCGGCATATTTTTCAACGGCATAAACGGATAATTACTGTTGAAGACGGTGTCCTTGCGGGAGGTTTCGGAAGTGCTGTACTTGAATTTATGGCCGATGAAGGAATAACAGCGCAGGTAATACGTCTGGGAATCCCTGACCGTTTTATTGAGCATGGCACTCAGCCTGAATTATGGAAGGAATGCGGGTACGATGCCGATAGTATTGCTGCTGTTATTAAAAAGATGCTCATAGGAAAAATCCTGCAGAAAGTAAGCTGACTCTTTTTAAAAAAATTGTATTTTCGCACACCCTGAGTTCTTTGTAAAACTGCCCGGATGGCGGAACAGGTAGACGCGCTGGTCTCAAAAACCAGTGGGATTTTCCCTTGCCGGTTCGATTCCGGCTCCGGGTACAGCTTTTTTGAGAACCTTTTTGTTTTTGGCGCAATGTGCAGAGAGGGCGGTTGAAAAATCCTTGTTACATTGGGGGGTTGATCATTGATCTGAGCAGCGTTTACAGTCAAAAGATCTTGCAACGCTGTGATTTTTTTAAAATATGGACGGTATGGCAGAAAAAGATCCGATACGACCTTACGGCGACAAGCAGTTGCAGTTTGACAGGAGGTATCTCGAAATGGCCCGTATCTGGGGTCAGAACAGCTATTGCAAGCGCCGCCAGGTAGGTGCCCTGATTGTAAAAGGCAGGATGATCATTTCAGACGGATATAATGGGACGCCTGAAGGGTTTGAAAATGTATGCGAGGATGAAACCTTTCATACCAAACCCTACGTTTTGCACGCCGAGGCGAATGCCATCACCAAGGTGGCAAAATCGAACAACAGCAGCGAAAATGCAACCCTTTATGTAACCTGTTCCCCCTGCATGGAATGTGCAAAGCTGATCATTCAGTCAGGCATCAGACGGGTGGTTTTTTCGGAGAAATATCCTAATGAAGATGGAATCCGGTTGCTGGAAAGAGCCGGAATTGAAGTAGTACATATACTTTTGTAATTTTATGGAACATAAAAACAACCGGGTATCCGTTCTTCTTCCTTTGTTACTGGCCATCATGCTCGGGGGAGGAATTCTGCTGGGCATCAACATACGGTCGCGGTCTGACAGAAGCCAGTATCTTATTTATCCCCGTACCGATAAGATCGGTACTGTAATGAGTTATATTCTGGGAGAATATGTTGATACGGTTAACAAAGAAAAGCTGACCGAAGATGCCATCAGAGCTCTTCTGAATGACCTTGACCCGCATTCCGTCTACATTCCGGCCTCGGAGCTTCAGGCTGTAAATGAGCCTCTGGAAGGGAATTTCAGCGGAATTGGCGTGCAGTTCAATATGCAGAATGATACGGTTGCCATCATTCTTACGGTTGCCAATGGTCCTTCCGAACGTGTGGGAATCCGACCAGGGGACCGGATCATTAAAATAAATGACACTCTGGTTGCCGGGGTAAAGCTTGGCACGGATAAAATAATGAAGAAGCTCAGAGGGCCAAGGGGAACCAGAGTCAAGGTCAGTATTCTGCGAAGAGGAGTCCCCGGACTTCTTGATTTTGAAATTACGCGGGATCAGATTCCTATCTATAGTGTTGATGCGGCTTACATGCTTACCTCCTCAACAGGATATATAAAAATAAGCAGTTTTTCGCGCACTACCCATGAGGAATTTGTCAGTGCCGCTGAGAAGCTCCATAAACAGGGTATGAATAGAATCATTATTGATCTGAGAGGGAACGGAGGAGGATATATGGAATCGGCTACATCGGTGGCGGATGAATTTCTCGGCGATAATGAAATGATCGTTTTTACCCAGGGCAGGCAGCGTCCGCGTTCAGTAGTAAAAGCACGTCCCGGCGGAGTATGTGTTTCCGATGGCGTTATTGTATTAATTGATGAATGGTCGGCTTCCGCAAGTGAAATTCTTGCAGGGGCTATTCAGGACAATGACAGGGGTACCATTGTAGGCCGGCGCTCATTTGGAAAAGGACTCGTTCAGGAGCAGATCCCCCTTCCGGATGGTTCCGCCCTGCGGCTTACAGTGGCACGCTATTATACCCCTACGGGACGATGCATTCAGAAGCCATACCGCGACGGAACGGAAGCCTATTACCATGAATTGATGGACCGCTACAACCGCGGAGAACTCAGCAAACCTGACAGTGCTCCCTTTCCTGACAGCCTGAAGTACCGCACACCCAAAGGGAAAATTGTTTATGGCGGCGGAGGAATTATGCCTGATGTTTTTGTTCCCCTTGATACGTCCGGAATTACTCCCTGGTTTACCCAGGTAAGAAGCAAAGGGCTGACCTATTCTTTTGCTTTTAAATACACGGATGATCATCGCCGGGATCTTGAAAAATGCAAATCCGTCAATGCCCTTCTCGATTATCTTGATAAGAAAAATGTTTTCGGAGATTTTTTGAAATATGTTAACAGCCAGGGTATTAC
>JAAYUG010000194.1 GCA_012517825.1 Bacteroidales bacterium
AAACTTCTGATCCGCTATTGGATAAATTGATTTAAAAAACTGACGCATGAAAAGAATTGTGTTAATTGCAATGATAGCCCTTGTAACCACACTGAATGGTTGCAGGCAATCGGAACTGGAAGAATTGTATCCGGATCCGGGAAAAACTTCCAAGGCTACGGTAGAGAATTTCTTTACCGGAGTTCTTCAGGCTCCTATTAATTATGTGATGATGCATTACTGGCGCTTGTTCGTGGTGGAAAGTCCTACTTTAGGCCATTATACCCAGGTACTTGGCTGGGTTAACAGCGAAAAACAGTACATCCCTGATGCCAGTGCATTGAATGACCGGTGGAAGAACTTCTATACCGGGCCCATGGTACAGTACAGGGAACTGCAGAAACTGTATGAAGAATCCAGCGAAGTGGATAAAGCCGATAAGAGGATCTTCATGCTGGCGGCTACTATTTTCTTCTACGACCAGACCGAGCAGATTGTTGATATGTGGGGTGATATTCCCTGGAGTGAAGCAGGAAAACTGAAGACCAATCTGGGAGATCTGAACAAATCTCTGCCTAAATATGATAAGGGCGAAGAGATTTATACCGCCATGCTGGATGATTTGAAAAATATAGCTGATGAGCTGGCAGATATTAGTGTTCCGGCTTTCTATCAGAATCTTTTCAAGGCACAGGATTTTCTTAACGACGGTGATCTGACCCTCTGGAAGAAATACTGCAACTCGCTCAGACTAAGAATGCTGATGCGGGTTTCCGGTGTACCGTCATTCCAGTCAAGGGTACAGAGCGAAGTGGCTGCTATTCTGGGCAATCCATCCAAATACCCGGTTGTTGACAATAATAATGAAAACATCATGGTAGATGCCAAGGCTCCGAATCTTACCACCTATGATAACCCTGATCCGGGCTGGAGAATTACGGATGGTTTTGAAACCTGGGGTATGTACAACCTTGCTCCCAAGGCAATTATTGATCATATGGTGACCAATGGCGATCCGCGTCTTCCTGCCATGTTCGATCCCAATGTTAATGGCGACTATGTTGGCGTCGATCCTCTTGAAAACTCAGCCGATCAGAACACCAAAATCAGCAATGGACTGATGGCCCGTTATGATACAGCTACTTTCAGCCGGAACAATTTCTACCCGGGCTGGGTCATCACCGCAGCCGAAGTCAGCTTCCTCAAGGCAGAAGCCTATCTTAAATACTCTCTTGGGGATGCCAAGGCCGCCTATGAAACCGGTGTAAAACAGTCAATCGAACTGTACTACAAAATTAATTCTACCGGAACTTTCCGTGCGCCGCTTGCTTCGCCCGATCCGGCCGATATTGACGCTTACCTGCAGCAGCCTGGTGTTAGCTGGGATGCCAATACCGACAAGCTGAACCTTATCGGAACGCAGAAGTGGCTCAATACCGGTATCTCACAGATGCCTCAGACATGGGCCGAACTGAGAAGGCTCAACAAGCCTCTCCTTCAGTTCATGGTTGATTCAGGCAGTGACCAGCCCAATCCTCCTGTACGCTTTGTGCTTCCCGATACGGAAAAGAAACTTAATTCGGAAAATTACAAGGCTGTGCAGAGTACAGATAATCTCAAGACGAAGGTCTTCTGGGATATTGATTAAGTTTCAATGGTTGGTTAGTTAATCAGTTGGTTAGTTAGTAGAGGGATGCCCGGGGGTGTCAGCTTGGCTGTCACCCCCGGTTTTTTGTTGTCCGCTTTAAAGTTTTTGAATATGTAGTACATTTGGTGTATGAGGCATGCACTGTTCCTTTTACCTGTTTTCTTTTTATGGAGGCCTGTTTCCGCTCAGGATACGGCAAAAATTACAGAATATCTGAACCTGAGAGGTGAAGCTGTCATTGCTTTTGATTGTCCTGCCTCCCTTTCGGTAGAAGAATTGTCCGGTTACGTTTCCATAGATTTCGTGCGCGGAAAAGAAGTTACGGCCTACGTTAACAGAAAACAATACGAAAGGTTCCGTTCATTGGGCATTCCTTACCGGGTGCTTATTCCGCCGTCGTTATCATTTGTTCCCGGGGTGCCTCTGAGAAGCACCCGTGAAACCGCCTGGAATTATTATCCTTCCTATGCAGAATACGTGCAGAACATGCAATCCTTTGCCGCTTCCAATCCTTCCATCACACAGCTTGATACCATAGGTTATTCGGTAAAGGGAAAACTCCTTCTGGCGCTGAAAATTTCTGATTCGGCCTCCAGGGAGCAGACCGAACCGAGGGTATTTCTTACTTCGTCCATTCACGGAGATGAGCTGACAGGCTGTATGCTTATGCTCCATCTTATTGACTCTCTCTTAGCGGCTTACAACACATCACCCCGAATAAAACGACTGGTAGATAACCTGGAAATCTATATAAATCCTCTGGCTAATCCCGATGGGACATACAGGTTTTCTGATACTAGCGTTTACGGTGCCACCCGTTTTAATGCCAATGCTGTTGATCTGAACCGTAATTTTCCTGATCCTGCAGCAGGAGACCATCCTGACGGGAAATCATGGCAAGCGGAAACCCAGGCGATGATGAAGTACTTGCAGGAAAAACATTTCACCCTTTCAGCCAATTTTCACGGGGGAGCCGAAGTGGTTAATTATCCGTGGGATACCTGGATTGAAAGGCATCCGGATGATGCATGGTTTCATCAGATCAGCCTGCGGTACGCTGATACTGTCCACAGGTACGGCCCGCCTGGCTATTTTACCAGTCCATATGCTTCGGGAGTAACCAATGGATACGACTGGTACCGTATTACCGGCGGGAGGCAGGATTATGTTACCTGGTTTCTCAGGGGAAGAGAGGTTACAATCGAAGTAAGCTCGGTAAAAATACCGGATGCTACTCTCATTCCTGTTTATTGGAATGCGAATTTCCGGAGCCTTCTGGGGTATATGGAAGAAGCTCTGCGCGGGATACAGGGGTTTGTTACTGACAGTATTACCGGAAAACCTCTCAGGGTGTGGCTGAGCATTCCCGGCCATGATGTGCCGTCAGCCAATTCGGCTGTGGAAAGTGATTCCCTTACAGGATATTTCGTGCGTCTTGTATTGCCGGGAGAATACACCCTCAAGGCAGAGGCTCCCGGATACAAAGACCGGATGATTACCGTCACGGTTCCTCCTGACAGCCTGGTACAAGTGAGGTTGTTCATGGTGCCTGATTCAGCCGATTCTTCGGGCCATATATCCGGGGCCGGACAATATTTTGCGGTTATTCAGAATCCTGTTAATGAAGAACTCACAATACGATATCTTATCACGCCTGAGGGGCCTGTCAGGCTCCGCATTTTTGACCTGAAAGGAAAAGTCCTTTTCGACATTCCCTCCCTCCGGCCTGTACAGGGAAGTCTCTATTCCATCAATCTCCGGGGTCTTGAGCCCGGCGTATATATCATAACGGCAACTGACAGGAAAGGGAAATACAGCAGAAAATTTATCAGAATGGCACAGTGAAAGTTTTGGAGAGGTCGAAAAACGAAATTTTTCAACATCCCCGGAAAGACTGAATTTTTTCCTTAAGCGGAAAATTAACCGCGGATATTGATATATTTACCGCCTGATTTTTAACCTATCATTCAATTTGGGAGGATATACCGGTGAATGCATTCTTTTCTTCAAGAGTTATATTGGGTTTTTCAATCTGTTTTCTTTCCTTTATTCATTCCGGCAATATTTTAGCTCAGAACGGACGGCGCATTCCTCCGGAAAAGCCAAAATTGATAGTGGGTATTACGGTAAGCCAGATGCGGTATGATTATATCTCCCGTTACTGGAACAAATTCGGGGATAATGGTTTTAAGAAACTGATAAATGATGGCGCGTTCTGCAGGAATGTGCGGTACAATTATCTCTTTACCCAGGCAGCGCCGGGAATGGCGACAATAGCCACCGGAGCCGTTCCTGCTGTGCATGGGATTATTGCCGATGAGTGGTACGATAAGGTGAAAAAGATTGCAGTAAAGGCAGCTGCTGATGAGAAAGTAAAAGCCCTGGGCGGAAGTTATGATATGGGTTTTTATTCACCTCATCGTGTTGTGTCGAGTACGGTTTCTGATGAACTTCGGTTTGCCAGTCCAGCGTCAAGAGTAATCAGTATTGCCCTCGATCCGGAGCCGGCTGTTCTGGCAGGAGGTCATTCTGCCAATGCAGCCTATTGGTTTGATCCATATAATGGAGGCTGGATGAGCAGTTCCTGGTATATGGACTCTTTGCCGCGGTGGGTTGCCGATTTCAACAAGAAAAAAATTGCTGATGTTTACCTTTCCGAAATGTGGAACCCGCTGCTTCCTCTTGACCAGTATTCCGAGAGTCTTCCGGACAGGAATGAATACGAAAAAGGTATTCAGGGCCAGATTGTCTTTCCGTATGACCTTAACAAGCTGACCCAGAAAAAGAAGGAGAGGAGAAACTATGATCTCCTGCGGTTTGTCCCTTCCGGAAATACGTATACGAAAGATTTTGCCATCAATGCCATCCTGAATGATTCGCTGGGAATGCGCTCTGTGACTGATATGCTTTATGTTACTTTTACTGTAACAGGTAATGCCGGTGTTTTATACGGAAACAAATCGGTGGAAATGGAAGACCTTTTTCTTCGTCTCGACAAAGACATAGCCCACTTCCTGAATTTTATCGATGAAACGCTCGGGAGAGAAAATGTGTTGGTTTTTCTTACAGCCGACCGGGGTATAGCTTATGTTCCTGGGTATCTTGAACAATCCAGAGTGCCCTCCGGTGTTTTTAACGCAAACCAGGCTATGGCACTGCTCTCCAGCTATCTGAACATCCTGTATGGCAAGGCAGACTGGATCAGTTATTACAAAAATCAGCAACTGTACCTGAACCAGCAGTTGATTGAAGACTCAAAGCTTTCGCTGGAGCAGTTTCAGACTACCGCTGCCAATTTTCTGGTTCAGTTTACCGGTGTGGCTAATGCAGTTACAGCTTCAACCCTGCAGCAATCCAATTTTACCAGCGGAATCCTCTGGAAAATACAGAACAATTACAATCAGAAGCGTTCGGGTGATGTAATTCTGCATCTCGAACCAGGGTGGATTGAAAAGACAGAAAATGCTACAGCAGCCAATTCTTCCTGGGCTTACGATTCTCATGTTCCGCTGATCTGGTATGGGTGGAAAATCCGGCGGCAGAACATCAACACCCTGTACGATCCAACCTGCATTGCTCCCACACTCTCCGTTTTTCTTGATATTATGTTTCCCAACGGCTCAGCAGGGAATACAATTATGGAACTCCTCCAGTAAGTAAGGCATATTGTTCAAAAATTGTATTTTTACATATAAATGCGGGCTATAATTTGCATGCAGCGGTAATTTTCTTATTTCTGGCTTCCTTTATAAGTCTGGTGCTGGCTGTCTATTCCTTTCGTTTCAGACATAGTCAGGGTATTATGAATTTTAATCTGCTGATGCTGTGTGTTACAATATATTCTTTCGCATACGCTCTTGAACTGAATTCAAATACCCTCGCCGAGGCTCTGTTCTGGAATAAAATTGAATACTTTGGTATTTCATGTATTCCTGCTTTTTTTCTTTTGTTTGTTCTCCGTTATACCCATAATGATGCATGGCTAGGAAATAAGACCATTCCGCTATTTTTCGTCATTCCTGCAATCACATTGGTGATGCACTGGAACACCAGTCAGCATGGTCTTTTTTATCATAATGTGCATTTGGAACCTATGGTGGGCCTTTCTGTTCTGGTATTCGAACGTGGTTTTTTTTACTGGCTTCATATAGTATATATTAATATAGCCTTACTGGCCGGTTTTATAATATTGTTTTTCTCGTACAGAGAAAGTCAGGGATATTTCCGGAGGCAGTTGAAAATGCTGTTTCTGAGTGTTGCCTTGCCATGGATCGTTTTTATTTTCTATATTGCCGGAATCGGCCCAAAAGGCATTGATCTGAATCCTTTCGGCTTTATGCTGATGGGTCTGGTTATAGGATATGGTTTGTTTTTTCAACAGTTTCTGGAGATTACTCCTGTTGCCTTTTCTGCCATTTTTCGCAATATGCGCGAAGGAGTTATTATTTTTGATGCAGGCAAACGAATAACAGGTTTTAATCCGGCGCTGACGCAATATTTCCCTTTTATTAAAGAGCAGTGGATTGGAGTATCTGCTGCCAATCTTCCCGTTATCCTGAATCCTTTAAAGAATCTTCTTGAAAATCCCGCAATTGATGAAATTGAATTTCCCTGCGAATTAAATTCGGGCAGGAAATATTTTCATGCAGCTATTTCCCTGCTTTTTGACAACCGGTCGCGACCACAGGGTTATGCTATTATTTTATTCGACATCACAGCCCGAAAAGAAGCGGAGGAAAAACTGGAGGAAAGCGAGAAACGGCTTGCCCAGCTTAATGTTACCAAAGACAGGATTTTATCTGTTATTGCCCATGATTTGCGGAACCCATTTAATCAGGTCATAGGATTTTCAGAGGTTCTTCTGGCCCAGGCAGGAAAATATTCAGAGGAAAAAACCAGGGAGATTCTGGGATATATTCATGTAACTTCGTTGAAAGCCAGTCAGTTGCTCGAAAATTTGTTGCAGTGGGTCGGAGCACAGACAGGAAGATTTTCCTTTGTCCCGGAACCTGTTGATATTAATATTCTTTTAAAGGAAAATATTGCTATGCTTGGAGGGGCTGCTGCAGGGAAGAATATCCGTCTTGTGTATTCATCCGGAGAGCAGGGTATTGTCTTTGCCGATAGGAATATGCTGGAAGTGATTATCCGCAACCTTTTGTCGAACGCACTGAAGTTTACCGGTTCAGGAGGGATGATTGAAACAGGGTGCAGTTCAGATGATGATGGAATTACTGTATATGTAAAGGATACGGGAACAGGTATTTCACAGGAACAGGCTGAGCGGCTTTTTACCCAACCTTTGAATGAAACTACAAAAGGGACCATGGGTGAAAAAGGTTCAGGTATGGGGCTGGCTTTATGTAAGGAGTTTGTGGAACAGCACCATGGGCGAATCTGGGTAGAAAGCATTCCAGGTAAAGGGAGTACATTTTTCTTCTGGTTGCCCAAAAGATAGACATGTAAATAACTTTCTGCTGCTGAGTTTTCTCTATATTTAATCTTAAATTATCGTTTATTTCTATCTTTACCAGCTTTTCTTACGATAGAAACAAATGGTAAATTTCTCCGGTGGCAGAAAAAAGCCTTTGATCAGCGGGAAGGGAAGATCATTGATCTCGCGTTTAATTCCTGAGCCTTCGTTTATTGTTTTGCTCAAGCGGCTTATCCTGATGTATTTCCTTTTCAGCCTTTGCCGGCTGGGCTTTTACTTTTTCAATACTTTTCTCTTCCAGGGAGTTACAGCCGGAAAACTGGTTCGGTTTATGGCCGCCGGGCTTAAATTTGACACGGTGGCTATTCTGTACACGAACATTCTTTACATACTTTTCTATATTTTGCCCTTGCCCTGGAAGTATAACCGTGTTTCACGAGTCATTCTCGATACGGTTTTTATCATAACAAATGCGGTTGCTCTGCTCGCCAATATTGCTGATTTCATTTACTTCCGTTTCACCCTCCGCCGCACCACCA
This sequence comes from Bacteroidales bacterium, assembly GCA_012517825.1. Classification (NCBI taxonomy): domain Bacteria; kingdom Pseudomonadati; phylum Bacteroidota; class Bacteroidia; order Bacteroidales; species Bacteroidales bacterium. The sequence continues at coordinate 7,601 of JAAYUG010000194.1, forward strand.
TGACGCTTTTCAGGGAGTTCAGCCATGAAACCAACCTGGGAAAACTCTCCTTCCGGTTTATTTTCGATTACTGGCCGGCCACCTTATTTTTTCTGGGCGTTCTTGCGGTTCTTATTTATGGTGTCAGGCGTATCCGGATGCCTGACAACTACAAGGAACCACTGGTTTCCTATTTTCTGAAAGGTTTGGTGGTTATGGCCCTGAGCATAGGGTTGTTTATCGGGGGGGTAAGGGGAGGATTCCGTCACAGCACGCGCCCCATTACATTGAGCAATGCAGGAGAGTATGTCGATGAGCCAAAGGAAACACATATTGTCCTGAATACACCTTTTTGCCTTTACAAAACTATCGGCATTCAGGATTTTGAGAAAGTTCATTTTTTTGCCAGTGAAGACTCTCTGGAAGCTGTTTACAATCCGGTGAAGCACCCTGTCCCGGATGGTCCTTTTGTGCCGCGCAATGTGGTGATTTTTATCCTGGAAAGCTTTGGCACCGAAAATTTCGGATTTTTCAACAAGGATCTTGAGAACGGGAAGTACAAGGGCTATACTCCTTTTCTGGATTCGCTCTGCCATCACAGCCTCGTTTTCCGGACCAGTTATGCCAACGGGAGGAAATCAATTGATGCCCTTCCTTCCGTTCTGAGCAGTATTCCGCATGTGAGGGAGCCCTATATTGTAACGCAATATTACGACAACAAGATCAACAGCCTTGGAAGTCTGCTCAAGGAGAAAGGCTATTATACGGCATTTTTTCACGGGGCGCCTAACGGTTCCATGGGATTCAGTTCATTTACCCGGCTGGCCGGTTTTGACCATTATTACGGCATGTCGGAATATGGTAACAGTGATGATTTTGACGGTACCTGGGGCATATGGGACGAACCGTTTTTTCAGTTTTTCAGGCAGAAACTGGGCTCGTTTCCCGAACCTTTCCTGGGGGTGATATTTTCCGTGTCAAGCCATCATCCGTTTGAGCTTCCGGCAAAATATAAAGGAAAGTTTCCCGAAGGACCGCACCCGATTCACCGGACTATTGCATACACGGATCATGCTTTAAGGATGTTTTTTAACGAAGCACGCAAAGAACCGTGGTTCCGGAATACCCTGTTTGTATTTACTGCCGATCACACCCAGACCACGCCAAGCCATCCGGAATATCTCACCAGTGCCGGGTTGTTCAGGGTTCCCGTTATTTTCTATATGCCCTGGGCTGACAGTGGTTCTGTGTCAGATGATCTGATCCAGCAGACCGATATCATGCCTACCGTTCTGGGCATGCTGCATTACGACAAACCATATTTTGCCTTCGGTTTCGATGTGTTCCATGAACCGGAGCATTTTGTTGCAAATTACCACAGCGGTGTTTTTCAGATCTTTCAGGGAGATTATATGCTTCAGTTCAACGGAGTTACGACAACAGGCCTGTATGACCTTCACCAGGACCCGTTGCTGAATCATAATCTGGCAGAAACGAAAAAAGATGTCAGAGCCAGGCTGGAACTCCTTGCAAAGGCCTTTATGCAACAGTATGTGAACAGGATGATAGAAAACCGGATGACGGCGCCGGAACAGAACTAAACCGGGAAGTGTTATTCATCGTCTTCGTCGTCGTAGTACCCTCCCGACTCGTAATCCCGGAACATTTCCTCAATATCCTCGTTTTCCTCGATTTCCTCAAAAATTTCCCTTTTCAGGTTACGCGGATTCTTTTTTGTCATCTTCCTTGGATTACGGTCTATGTACTCGTCATCATACGACCGGAAGGATTTCTTCTTTTTCATACAAAGCGGTTTAATGATAAGGAGATTATTAAAGTTAATCATTTTTCTGATACGGCCAATCAGACAGAATAGTATAGATTCTGTCGGTATTGTTTTCAAGGGCATTGCCGATAACAATCAGATCGGCTCCTGCTTCGGCAACCATCTGCAGGTCTTCCGAAGTGCGGATACCTCCGCCAACGATCAGGGGGATAGTTATGTTCTTTTTAACCTGTTCAATCAGTTCAGGCTGAATAGGATGGTTTGCTCCGCTACCTCCTTCAAGGTAAATGAGCTTCATCCCCAGCATTTCGCCTGCCATAGCGGTAGCCACTGCAATATCGGGTTTCCGGGCCGGAAGCGGCTTGGTATTGCTCATATATTCAACCGAACTGGTAAATCCGTTCTCAATGAGTATATATCCGGTAGGAATAACTTCAAGGCGGCTGTTTTTCAGAAAAGGTGCGGCCACCACATGGTTTCCGATAAGAAACTCCGGATTGCGGCCCGAGATCAGGCTAAGCAGCAAAACAGCATCGGCGTTGGGACTAATCTGAAGCAGGCTTCCGGGAAAGAGAACAACCGGTTTTTTTAACGATTCCTTAAGAATGTCAACAACCTGGTCAGGCCGCCCTGCAACCAGGCTTCCTCCGACAAAAACGAAGTCAACAGGAGTTGCTCTGATAACCTCAGTAAGCTGTCTGAGGCTATCTGCTGTGTGCTTGTCGGGGTCAACAAGAACCGCAAGAAGCTTTTCAGGACGCGCTGTCAGAATGTGCTGATAAACCATGAATCAATTGTTCACTTGATACACCATACAACCACATAGTTGCCAAGGCGAAAATACCTGAGGGTATATTGCTCTGTTCCGTATTTGTTGGTAACTGTGCTTTTTATCTCGCCGCTCTCCTCCGGTTCAAACGGAGCAATGGTCAGGTTTATCCGGAAATTAATATCCTGTTTGTCACAGATTTTATACAGTGCTTCCTTGGCACACCAATGAATATACAAATGATATTTGATCAGCAGGGGATGGGAGGTGATATACTCCTGTTCGTTAATGAACTTATGGCGGATCTTTTCAATGTCGTGCGACATGTATTCCAGGTCAATCCCTACTTTTCTCTGCCTTGAAAGAAGAATGGACGTCAGATTGACCGAATGGGATATGCTGATATTGTAAGACCAGTCGTGCAGATAGGGCTTATGGCTTCCGTTATAAATGATCCTGGAATTCTTTCCGGTCATATCGTTGATCAGCGCCCGCACGCTCAGCCATTCAATCTTTCTTCTTTCGTTGCGAAACTCTTCCAGATGGGCAATTTCCTCTTCATCGGGTTTCACCAGATTAAGCAATGTGTCAATATCTTCCTGAATTTCCCAGATTCCGAGAACACAATCCTGTTCGGGGTAACTCTTGTGTATAACTCCCATACTGTTTAATGGATAAATGAGGCTACTTCTGCTGATGAAACCAGATTAAATGTTCGGTTCGGATTGATTTGGTCAATTACTTGTTTTGCAATTAGTTAATCCATTAATAGCTTAAAACAGGGATTGATGTTGGAGCCAAAAATAAACATTTTTCTTAATTCAACCATTGAAAAGTGGAGGTAAGATGAACAATATCTTCTCTGATGAATTGGATAACAGGCCCGAGAGAATCGGCATTGGGTGTTACAGAAAAATAGAGAGCTCCGCGAATAAAATGCCGGGTACTGTCGGTAAGGAAAAACTGGACCGATGAGGCGGCATTTCCTTCAATATCATAAAGAATTCCATATACCTTTTTTTCGGGATAGCTAATGGGCAATTCCCCGATAGCATCGGCCTTGATGGTGTGTTTATAAACAAAAGAACGCGCATCTTCAGTGAGTTCGGGCAGATTTTTCTTTATTTGCTTATAGCTCATATGGATGGTGGCATGGAACTGTTCAAAACGGACGTTCATCCAGCAGGGTTCAGCATCTTTGCTTTCATCGGGTATAACCGATGCATAAATTGGAAATTCGAACGCGAACGGACAAGCTGAACGATAGGTCCGGTATTGCTTTTCAGGCAGGTCGATACGAAAGTATCCGCGTGGTTTGGGAGTATAGTGTTTACGGCACCCCTGGCTCAGAACCAATAAAGGGATCAACAGCAAAACGGCAGAACGGATTTGTTTAAAAAGCATATTGTCAGGGCTTGATGGTTACTCTCACCGAATTGATTTTTCGGTCGTCAGCCGATTCAATCAGGAAATAAAATCGTCCGTATGTCAGAGCGGTTCCTTTTGCCGGCAGTTCTCCTTTGATTTCCAGTATCAATCCGGCCAGGGTGTCGGCTTCTCCTTTCACGGAATCAAATTCCGACATGGGGGTTGCGGTAATCCTGCAAAAGTCGTGAAGAAGAATTTTGCCACTGAAAACATATTCATTGTCAGAGACTTTGACATAATCGGGAGGAGATTCATCGTCGCTCTCATCAACTATATCGCCAATAATTTCTTCGAGGATGTCTTCCAGGGTTACCAGGCCGCTTGTTCCTCCGTATTCGTCAATTACTATGGCCATATGGATTTTGTTGCGCTGGAAATCGTGCAGGAGGTCGCTGATTTTTTTTGTTTCCGGCACATAATATTGCGGCCTAAGGAGGCTTTGCCAGCGGAATGAATCGTTTTTGCCGATATGTGGCAACAAGTCTTTGGAAAACAATATTCCGCGGATGTTATCCAGGGTTTTGTCATATACAGGAATCCGCGAATAACCCGACTCATTGATAATACTAATGATTCCCGAAAAGGGAGTACGGATGTCGGCCGCTACAATATCGAGTCGCGGCTTCATTATTTCGCGCACATCAATGTTCCCAAACCTGACAATTCCTTCCAGGAGCTGTTTTTCCTCCGAAAGCCCCGGAGAAGTCAGTTCCAGCGCCTGGGAAAGCTCATCCAGAGAAAGAGACCCATGCTTGTTTCCCATCTGCCGGCGGAAAAGGGAGGACGATTTTACCAGCAGGGCGGTTATTGGCGAAAGGATGTAACAAGTGATCTGAAGGGGAACAGCCATCATCAAAACAAAACGATAAGCCTGCGAAGTGGCCAGTATTTTGGGCATCATTTCGCCAAACAGAAGGATAACAAAGGTGATGAGTACCACCTGAAACAGGAAAAGCAAAACAGTGTTTGACCCGAAATCAAAAAGTTCAGCCAGCAGAAAAGATGAGGTAATTACGATAGCAATGTTGACAAAATTGTTAGCCAGAAGAAGAGTTGCCAGAAGATTCTCTGATTTGTGGAGCAGTCCGGCGGCGGTTTTGTGTCTGGGGTCGTTGCCCTTTTCAATTTTTTTAATTTCGGCAGGAGTTAGAGAGAAGAAAGCAGCTTCGGAACCTGAAATAAGCGCGGATAAGACCAGGAGAAAGAGGATAATAATAATTTCGATACCGGCAGACAGGCTGACCGGATAGACAGTAATTGCTCCCGCAGAAAAAAATGACAGGAAAATCAGGTTCATGGGTACTGTTTCTCAGAAGGGCAGATCATCATCCGAAGGCTGAGTTGGCTGGCCTTCGGATATATGGGGTTCGCCGGTTTCCACATCTGTTACGGGTTTCCCTTCATCGGGGCCCTGCTGTTCCGGTCTTCTGCCTAAAAGAATCATATTGCTGGCCACAATTTCGGTAATATACCTTTTGTTGCCATCTCTGTCATCGAATGAACGGGTTGAAATTCGCCCTTCAATATATAAAGGTGTACCTTTTTTGACAAATTTTTGCGCAATCTCAGCGAGGCCGCGCCAAAGAACAATGTTATGCCATTCGGTCTGGGTGACATTTTCTCCGCTCCTGTTTCTGTAGGATTCACTGGTGGCCAGAGGGAACCTGCATACCGGCACATTGCCTTCCAGGTACCTGACCTCAGGGTCCTTGCCAACGTTGCCAATGAGAATAACTTTGTTAACGGAATTCATTTGTATAGATTTGAAACAATTGGTTAAGCAAAAATACAAAAAATAATCGTTATCCTTTTTGCCGATAATGTGCTATTCCGGAATCTGCAAGATACCTGGCAATGAGGACCGGAAGGGGGTATGACACGAGCGATTTTACCGGAACAGGTATCAGGTCATTTCTCTTTGGCTTCTGGCCGCAGGGAACAGTGACCTCATAAAACCTTGCATGAATCAGCTGATGGCTTAATGTATGCCGGTAGATTTCTGATATTTTTTCAGGCTGAATATGAGGAATGCCCGTGGTTTTGAACCAGCTGCCGGCATCCGGTCGTTTCCCTGATGGCATTTCTGCAAGAGGAAATTCATAAAGCGAATGCCAGATATCATTCTCTGTTCGCTTATGCAACCAGACAGAGGTCCCGTCGGTAATAACCAGGTAGTGAAAGTAGCGGTGACGAAGTCTTTTCTTTTGCCGGAGAAGGGGAATTTTATTTACCATGCCCGTAAGATGAGCTTCGCAGTAATGATTCAGCGGGCAGGAACCGCAGTCGGGAATCCCCGGGGTACATTGAAGGGAACCGAAATCCATCAGAGCCTGATTGAATTCTCCAGGGTTTTCGCGATCCAGCAGTTCCATGGCCAGAGTTTCTGTTTTTTTCTTTATGCCCGCCGACCTAATGTCCTGGTGAATACCGTACAACCTGGCAATGATTCGCATACTATTTGCATCAATGGTGGCAACGGGGTATTGAAACGCAATGGATGCAATGGCTGCTGCCGTATATGAACCAATTCCAGGCAGTTTTGCAAGTTCTTCCGGAGTACCTGGGAAGGCGCCTCCATGTGCATTCGTAAGCAGTAATGCTGTTTTATGCATGTTTCGTGCCCTCGTATAATATCCCATTCCCTGCCAGGTTTTCAGTACCTCTTCTTCTGTGGCGGCAGCAAGAGTTTTCAGGTCGGGAAAGCGTGTTACAAATTTCAGGTAATGACCGGTACCCTGCGAGACCCTTGTTTGCTGGAGTATGATTTCTGATACCCAGATCTTATATGGATCAGAAGTTTCCCTCCAGGGAAGATTCCTTCTGTTTTTCCTGTACCACGTTTTTATTATGTTGCGTATTGTCTTTGAAGCAGAGCTCTTCATGCGTTTTTCTTCGTAAAAAGTTAGAAAAAATTGTGTTAACCGAATAATTCTTTCTTCAGAAACAAACTATCCCCTGATTCGTTTGGCAAGGTTACTGAATAATTTTTGCAAGAACAGAATTTTTTGATCCGGGTTTCAGCCTTTATCGCACAGAAAATGAACCCAAAGCGAATAGCTGACTAACAGGCAATAAATTAACGGCATATTTTCGTAATAATGGAAAAACTTTTATATTTGCAGACCGATTTGAATTAATTGTTTGTAATTCACTGATATTAAAAGATTTTAAACATGACAAAAGCTGACATCGTAAACGAAATCTCCAGGAATACTGGAATCGAGAAGGTGACGGTTCAGAGA
>JAAYUG010000195.1 GCA_012517825.1 Bacteroidales bacterium
ACCTTTGCAGATTGATGAGCCAACTATCAGCATGCTGTTTACCATTAACAATTCGCCATTTTACGGAAGAGAAGGAAAATTTATTACATCACGTCATCTGAGGGAAAGGTTGTTCAGGGAAACGGAAAAGAACCTTGCCCTGAAAGTCATTGAAACAGAATCACCTGATGAACTGCTGGTTTACGGAAGAGGCATTCTCCATCTTTCCATCCTGATAGAAACTATGCGCAGAGAGGGATATGAACTACAGATAGGACAGCCGCAGGTGATTATAAAGAAAATTAACGGCATTGACCACGAGCCGGTTGAAACTCTCACAGTCCATGTGCCGGAAGAATATTCGGGCAAAGTGATTGAGGTGGTCACCCAGCGCAAGGGTGAAATTGTAAAAATTGAAACCAAAGGAGACCGAATTCATCTTGAATTCACCATTCCTTCGCGGGGCATTATCGGCTTGCGAAACGTCATTCTCACTGTAACCGAGGGTGAAGCCATTATGGCACACCGCTTTAAAACCTACGAACCCTGGAAAGGCGAGATTGCCGGAAGAAGAAGCGGCTCGCTCATTGCTATGGAAACCGGTGTAGCTGTTGCCTATTCAATTAACAAACTCCAGGACCGTGGAACCTTTTTCATTCATCCCAATGAGGAGGTTTATGCCGGCCAGGTAATAGGTGAACATATCCGTCAGGACGACCTGCTGGTAAACGTAACCAAGACAAAAAAACTGACCAATATCAGAGCGGCTGGTTCGGATGAAAAAATATTCATTACACCGGCAGTAAAATTCTCCCTCGAGGAAGCCATGGAATTCATTGCCAAGGACGAATACCTTGAGGTTACTCCAAGGTCTTTGCGTATCCGAAAGATCATTCTTGACGAACACGAGCGGAAGCGTGCATCGAGGTAAATTTACTCCTTTTTGTGCCGGCCTCAACCCGCGCCAATATTAAACATCCTCTTCCCTTCATAATGCCATCCTTTCGTCGGGATTGGATCAGTATTTCAATACATTCTCAAATTTGAGATAAAACCTGGTAAAACCTGGTAATAAAATTCGTAAAACCATGCACGTGGGCCAAGGCAAAACAGGTAGCTCGGGCGGGTGTGAATGCATGTAGGCCTAACGCAAAACAAGCAAAACAAAATAAAAAATACGTCATTTGTCAGCAATTTTACGACAAATTTCGTATATTTGTACATAATTTCATTGCCATGATAATTGACGAAGTTCTTGACCCCGAGGTTCCTTGCGGCTACAGCCTGGATGACAACAGCACCCTGTCGCTGATTCAACTGGCCAGAAGGGGTATAGCCTTTCAGGTCTTTCATCGCTTTGCCCGGAGTGTTTCGCTTACGATGCAGGAATGGTCATCATTTCTCCATGTTTCAGAACGTACGCTCCAGCGATACAGCAAAGAAAACCGTCCTTTTGCTCCCGACCAGTCAGAAAAGATTCTTGAAATTGCCCTGCTGTACAAAAAAGGTATAGCGGTTTTCGGCAGCAGGGAAAAATTCGACCACTGGCTTACTGCTAAAAACATCGCGCTGGGAGGTATGGAGCCAAAAAACCTTCTGGATAGTTCCCTTGGCATCCATCTTGTAAGTGACGAACTATCCCGTATAGAACAAGGTGTCCTGGCATGATGGTATTCCGGCTTTCCAAAGCACAGTTTGCCAGGGATCTTTCCGGCAGAGGAGCGCAGATTGCCGGAGGGCGGTGGAACAGCAAAGGGATTCCCATGGTTTATACCAGCCAGTCAAGAGCTTTATGCACTGTTGAAATTGCCGTACATACCCCGCTAGGCAACATTCCTGAGGATTATGTGCTGGTTTCTGTTTTTATCCCGGACCACCTGATAATAAAGGAACTGCAGGAGAAAGAACTTCCCGCCCGGTGGTATGCATTTCCTCATCCTCATTCAACTCAGAAAATAGGCGACCGATTTATTAACGGAAAAAAACATCCTGTGCTGAAGGTTCCCTCGGCAGTTGTTCAGGGCGAGTACAATTTCCTGCTGAATCCTCTGCATCCCGAATTCGGGAGTATTTCAATTCATTCTGTTGAACCGTTCCGCTTTGACGAAAGATTATTCAAAAGCCTTTAGAAACATGGCACAGCGGGCGGCCCAGGGTGTCTTCCTTTGTCAGAACGTATGATACAAAGCGTGTATATTAGGAATTGTAATTAATTTGCTTACCTTTGCGCCTTCATTAACCATGTAATTTCCTTGAGGCGTATTCTTTGTCCTCCCCTGTTTGAATACCACATCATCCGGATCCGGGTGACAAGTCCGCATCACAGAAAAAGCATACAACGTATTTATCATGATTTTATTTGAAAAAATGGGAATTGTTCCGGAAATTCTGGAAGCAATATCTCATATGGGTTTTAAAAAACCAATGCCTGTGCAGGAGCAGGTTATTCCTCTTCTGCTCGACAGGTCAACCGATATTATAGCTCTTGCCCAGACAGGAACAGGAAAAACTGCTGCATTTGGCATTCCTGTTGTCCAATTGACTGATCCGCTGAATAAAAATCCGCAGACGGTTATTCTGGCTCCGACACGGGAACTCTGCTTGCAGATAACCAATGATCTGATATCCTATGCACGTTTCCTGAAGGGAATCCGCATTCTTGCCGTTTACGGGGGAAGCAGCATTGAGACCCAAATCCGGGAACTGAAAAAAGGGGTACACATTATCGTAGCCACGCCTGGTCGTCTAATCGATCTGATGGAACGAAGGGCAGCAAAACTGTCGCATGTATCAACCGTTGTGCTGGACGAAGCAGACGAAATGCTCAACATGGGCTTTCTTGACAGCATCAACACTATTCTTGCCGGTATTCCTGACACACGTCAGACTCTTCTGTTTTCGGCCACCATGCCTCCTTCAATTGCTTCCATTGCCAGCCGGTATATGAAAGACCCGGCCGAAGTAGTTATCGGAACAAAGAATTCCGGTGCTGATCAAATCAGCCACACTTACTACATGGTGAACAACCGGAACAAGTATGAAGTGCTGAAGCGGATTGCCGATGCTGAACCCTCGCTTTACGGAATTGTTTTCTGCCGCACCCGTCGTGAAACACACGAGATAGCAGGCCGGCTGATAAACGACGGATATAATGCCGATGCTCTGCATGGCGATTTGTCGCAACAACAGCGTGATACGGTTATGCAAAAGTTTCGCGTCCGCAATATTACCATCCTGGTAGCAACCGATGTTGCCGCCCGTGGACTGGATGTAACAGACCTGACCCACATCATTCATTACAGCGCACCCGACGATGCGCAGGTTTATACCCACAGGAGCGGGCGAACCGGCAGAGCGGGTAAAAAAGGAAACTCGGTACTGCTTGTCCAGCCGAAAGAAAAACCGATTATCCGGCTGATTCAGAATACCCTCAAAACGCCTCTTACCGAAGGAAAAGTTCCCGGCGCCGGTGAAATATTTGAAAAGAGACTGGTCGGCTGGATTCAGAACATACAAAATGCCCAGACATCTGACCCTCACATCAGCACCCTTGCAGATAAGATCAGCAAACAACTCAGCGATCTAAGCCGCGAAGACCTCATCCGGCGCATGATTACCCTGGAACTGAAAAAATTCTCCGGATACGATGATCATCTCACAGAACCGGAAGAAAGAAAGGGAAAAACAAAACGCCGTCAGGAACCGGAAGATTTTGATTTCACAAGGTTATTTGTCAATGCCGGAAAAATGGACGGACTGAACAATGCCGAATTGCTGGGTATTATTAACCGCAATACCCGCGGAAAGAAAATTGCCCTCGGGAAGATCGACATCAAAAAGCGCTATTCATTTTTTGAGGTGGAAAGCAACAAGGCCGCCGAGATGATCCGGATTTTAAATACCGTACGTTTTCGCAACCGGGATTTTCGTGTTCAGAAAGCCGGAGATCATCTGATTAAGGAGTTTTCCAGGGCAGATATGGTTTCTGATCAGAACTTCCTGATCAGTTCAAGAAACTGATAATTTATTGAATGATCAGCTTTGCCTGGCGCACGGTTCCTTTCGAATCCACTGCCCTGATAAGATAGAGACCGGATGAGAGGTTGCTCCTCCTGAAAAGAATATTTTCCTGTTCAGCGACTCTCCCTTTATAAACCTGCGATATTTCCCTTCCGGAAAGGTCATACAGGGTAAGGAAAACCTGACCTGTAAAAACGGAAGACAGACTTATGAAGCAGGTTTCCTTTACCGGATTGGGAAAAATCCTGATGTCCTGCTCCGATGAAGGCTGGGAAAAAACACTTTCAATAATGGAACCGGGTTTCCCTCCAAGAGCAAAGGTGTAGTCGGAACGCTGTATGCCATTGTAGGCAAACATGCGGTAATAATACAGATGCAATGTATCTACTGAGGTATCGTGATAATACGATGCACTGGCAGGCAGGCGCACGAGTTCCTCAAAGTGTTCCTTGTCATTTACTGACCGCTCGATCACATAACCAGACGCATCACTTGACCGTGACCATTGAATGATAATTTTGGAAAAAGGTGTCGCCTGAGAATTCAACACCGCAAAATTCGCCGGTCTTGCTGGAGTAATAGGTTTATAAAAAATAGCTTCCGGTGCATTATCCGGAACGGGAGTCCCGTTGATTACCCCGGCTACAAAACTGGCAACCGAATTGTTCATGTTCAGGTCAGCAGATAGAGCTGTAAGTTCCAGCAATCCGTCCTTAAAGAACCGTTGAATTTTTTTCGCAAAAACCCAGTTTCCCCCGGAAGCGGTATAGAGAGAATCCTGCGAGAGAAGAAAATCATAGCCATTTATCCCGGTCAAGGGGTTTATGTTGCCTGTAGACTGATCCCTGTCAATATTGAGAAAAATCCTTACATGGTCATTTTCCTTGACCCCAAGAAAACTGAAATAAACCGAATCAGCGTAATATGCCATCCGAAACGGAACAGTGCGATCAATAAAACAGGTGGCAACCGGAGGAATAATAGTCCAATCCGTTGAATCACCGTCACCTTTCATAACAATAAAATCTGAAACCGGTTTGGCAAGGTAATGCGGTGATGACGTGATTGCACCAGAAAAATTATCTTCGCTCAAACGGTAGAGTTTATAAACATACCTGCTGTTCGGATTCAGGCCGGTATCAACGAAGCAAATGTCTGATCCTGCCAGCACAGTGCGATTTTTAAATTCTCCCCCGTTTTCGGAACGTTCAATTGCAGTGAACACCCCGGAGGAAACTGACCCCTGCCAATATAACAGAGCCTTGTTATTCCAGCCATTTATGCGAACCTCCGGTATTCCCTGAAGCAGCAGTCTTGCACCGGCAAAGGGCATAGCAAAATCCGGAAGATAATCAGGGGTTCCCTGCGGATCATTCACAAACGCAATGGAGAATTCTGTTGATAGACCAACCTGGCTCAGTTTGGACAGTGGAAAACCAAATTCAATAGTGCTGTCATTTTGCACGAGGTTGACCGTACCTGCCTGTTGCCAGTTCCATTCATGGACTGATCCGGAATAAACATAGAAAAATCCGTTTTCAATCAGATAGTCAGAACCATTACCCGACCATTGCCAGGCATTATAACCGGTAGCCGGATTCATATCAGCATCAATAAACAGCTGGAATCCGGGGTTAAGATTTGATCCCTGTACCAAAAAAAACAAGGAGTCCCTGTAGCGTATCGTTTTCAGGGTATGAATCCGCCCCCCTTCCTTCTCAGAAACGGATGGAATGCTTGTCCAGTCAATGCCCACACCATCAATCGTCAGATTGACATCTTCCGGGATTTCCCTTCTGGCAGGCTTAAAAAAAACCGAACCCGAATAAGCGGGAAGGCTTTCTTTCTTTATAACATTAAAAACTACCTGGAGGGAATTCATCCCTGATTTTTTTTCCCACACACCTGGATTAGCCATCCGAACTGAATAAGCCGGCACGGAATACAAACGGGGATCCGGATCGGGAAAATTCAGCAAAACCAGGTACTGCCCTTCGGGAGCCGAGGCAGGTAAACCTCCCCTAAAATCAAGGGTAATCGTATCATTTAATGGCCAGAAGCGAAGGTCATCCTGTACAGTGGCTTTGAACTCCTCACCTGTTTCCAGATGTCGGAGTATTATTTCTGCATGCCTGGGATTTACCGGATTGGCATATCCTTCATTGATAAGTTTCAGTATCAGATGGAACTCCCCGCCCGGTTTGGCTTCAGACTGAACAGAAGAAGCAATGAGGTAATAACGGAACCCCAGTTTTCTGTTAATGGTTTCAAAACAACCCTGGGTTTTCCAGTTTCCCAATACATTTGGATGATAATCCAGATTAAGGGCTGTCCAGTGAAACCTGGCAAGTTCGGCCTGCGCATTGGGACAGTCTGAATAGGGACTGCTCACATTGCATGTTTCGCCGGAAATCAGCGTGTATTTTGAATCACGTTGCAAATAGTCTTTATCCTTGACCAGGTCTTTGTATGTACCATAATCGTCTTTGCTTGCCACAAAGCAGTCGTTGTGATGCCCGATGCGTGCCTTTGGCAGGTCAGAATAAGTTTCAGCAGGTGAAATCGGAACCGTATCATTCAGGAGTTTTCTTTTGTAATCGGGCGTTCTTACTTCGATCTGTCGTTCCACAGGGAGAGCATCCAGCAAAGCATTCACCACCTGGCGTCTCATTTCCCAGTGCTCAGGGTAGAGAACGCCGGGTGAAAAAGCAAAGTAGTCGGTATAATACCACTCCCCCCATGCACCTATAAATCCGGCCTGCAGAACAAGAATCACATCGCTGTGTTTTTGCAGAAGAGGCTTCAGCTGACTGATATGGCGAAGGACGATATTCAGCGGAGCATCGCCATAAGGTTTTTGCATGCTTTCGGCATAGCTGAAACGAATTATAGCCTTCAGACCTGCCTTCCGGAGGGTATTAAAATCCTGTTCCATACCCATCAGATAGTCGCCGGAAATATCGGATGACACATTCCCGTTGAGGTAAAAATTTCTGAATATTAAAGTAATCCCCTGATCTCGATAACCGATGAGAGTATTCAGATTAAGAGGAGTATATGCTCCCTGGGAACTCACACTGGTAAAATGAAAGAAACCCCGTTCCGGGTTCGGTATAATGGAATCATGCCGGGCATATTCACGGTAAAGCATTGTCTGTCCGGCTGCTGTTAGAGTATACACAAATGCCGACAGAGCGATCAAAATCCTATGCATGGATATAATTTAATGATTTTCTGATTAATTAATCGTTTGTAAACCTTTCGGAGAAGAGGAGGATTATGAAAAGGAAGCCGGGAGGTCAACGTTTTCCCGGCTTTCCTTTTACAATGCCAGGTTATTAAAACCCGGCAAACCGAACCCGTGTTCTATGGTTGCATATTGAAGACATAAGCAGCCGCACCCTGAGCCGGGAAGAATCCTGCCGGTTCCCAGTTCACGTATTGGGTCATTATAATTGTAACCTTGTTGCCCATCGCCAACTGTTTTTTGGGAGCAGTCATCTTACTGCGTTTGAAAGCCCATTCTACTTTAACAACAGGGCCAACCTGTTCATGGTACCCGTTGATAAGATAATCGCTGACCGCAACTTCTGACCAGGGCCATCCCGGATCAAGAGCCGGATCAACTTCGAATACACTGGACCAGGCTCCGGTTGTAATAGCAGCTTCAATGTAAAGATCTACTCCAATGGCATGATGGGTCCAGGGAATGAAGCCTGTGGTTGAATCATTGTCAAGGTCAAAAAAGATACCGGTAGGAAGAGAATCAGAAAGATTGTCCTGAACTTCCATGTAGAAGTAGATGTTTTCGCCATCATAATCGAGCTTCACCTTATTGATAATTCCTCCGTTATTATCAACGGAAACAAAGGCATCCGGAATGGTACTCCAGTCGTCAAACGAATTGTCGTCAAGTTTCACCGGACTTGCCTTGGTGACAGTGAGTTTGTAGATGAAAACGTTTTCACCGCCCGGACCTTTTGCTGTAAGGGTAATGGTATACTCTTTGTATTCAGCAAAAGTGTGAACCGGATTGACTTCGGTTGATGTCTGACCATCGCCAAAATTCCAGACGTAGCTGGTGGCATTTTCCGATTCATTGGTGAAATTAATAGTACGGCCATCGCCGCCAATAGTATAGGAAAACAATGCCTCCGGTTTCGGATGGCTTTCCTCTTTGGAGCAGGAGTAAAATACCAGCATTGATGCAATAATTACTGCAATGCCCGAAATACATCTTAAAGTTCTCATAAGCAGTATAATTTAAAGGTTAATAAATTATCATGGGTTTTGGGTGCATAAGGGATTAATACGGATTTCATTTTCGGGAATATAATAAATATTTCTCGGATCGTTCCATGGAATAATATTGGTAGGAGCAGGTTTTGAATAATCCACATCGCTTTCCTTCAATCCTGGCAGGTGATAACCCCAGTATGAACGGTTGAGATCCATCTTATTCCGGTACAGGTCAAAAGATCTGTGCGCTTCGAAAGCAAGTTCCATGCGGCGTTCTTCCAGTATTACATCGAGAAGGGTCTTGCCGGAAGGAACTGTTCCGTTGTACAGTTTATTTTCCAGACCACGGTTGATGCGGATGGCATCCAGATCAGCCAGGGCAGCGGCAGGGTCATTTTTGCGAGCATAGGCTTCAGCCCTGTTCAGAAATTGTTCCGAAATCCGTAAAATTACAGGTGAACTCAGGGTGGGGGATCCATCCTGAAACGAAAACTTGGTAACATAATACACCTTGATTCCTGTTCCGGTTCTTCTGACCACATTGCCATTGTTGTCGAGCAAAGGAACAATGTATTGGTTACGGGTATCTTCCGGATTCTGCCCCAGGAGTTCCCTCAGGGGATCGGAGGCATATTCCTCACCCCAGCCTGAGTTTCCATCAGAATAATACATTGATGCGATGGATCCGTATTTTTTCAGATCATCGGCCAGGGTATAGATCACACACCAGATCGTTTCCTTAGAAGAAGGCGCGTTCCGGAAATAATTCGGAAAATCAGGTTCCACCTGAAACTGTCCTGAATTGATGACCAGAGAAGAATATTTAATAACCGAATCCGGTTCATTCATGTACAGAAAAACGCGGGATAGCAAAACCTGAGCAGCATATACCGATGCATATCCAGCACCTCTTCTGGTGTTTGGTTTCATCAGAGAAGCAGCTTTTCGCAAATCATCCAGAACAAACGAATAGACCTCCTTCACGGTTGCTCTGGCTTTTTCTGTTTTTTCATTGTCGGAATTCCGAATGATGATTCCCGGAGCATCCGGATCATGCGTGTACTGTTTTGCAAAGAGATTCAAAAGGGTAAAATGGGCAAAGGCACGCATAAAATAATTCTCGCCTATAATTTGCAGATCGGTTGCCGTAGGATTCGGCAAACCTCCCTTTTCATATAGACTAATTACCAGGTTTGTGCTGGATATGATCTTGTAACTCACATACCAGAAGTACGAAGTATTTTCCTGCGAAGGGGTATGCTGTCGGGTAAAGCTCAGGTAAAACGGGTCAGTGGTTACCTGACCGCAAACGACATTGTCGGATGCAAATTCAGTGAGGAAAAAATACTGTCGGAGGTACGAGTAGTTCTGGTTCTGGACACCGTTAAAAACGAGTACATCTTTCAGCATGGCATAGTTACCGTTGGCAATGCTCTGCAAACCACCTGGCATTTTAACCAGTTTATCCGGAGTAATCTGATCGGTGGGTTCAAATTCCAGCTCGCAGGCTGTCATGAATGACAGCATACTTATAAGAATGTATAAAACAGCACTTTTTTTCATAACCGGAATGTTTTAAAATTTCACTTTTACACTGAAGTTGTACTGATGATTAAGCGGATATTTCAGGTCGTTGACTCCTGCCAGCGACCAGTCGGTAATACGAAGGGTTGCTTCAGGGTCAAAACCTGTATACTTTGTCAGTGTAAATAAGTTATCTCCACTGAGAATCAGCGTAATTCCGCTGACTTTTTGCTTGAACCAGCTGGAAGGCAGTTCATAACTGAGGGTAATGTTCCTGAATTTCAGGTAGCTTCCATTCTCAAGAAAGCGGGTTGAAGGATAGTACGAAAGAGAATTGGCCCCCATACGGGGAAGATTGGCATTATCGCCCGGTTTAGCCCATCTCACATCACCAGGTTGCGGCTTAACAAAGTTCATTCTGGGTTCGGCACCATCGGTATCAAACTGGGAACGGTCGTTATTATACACTTTATTCCCTCCGAGGTAACTCAGATTGAATGAAAAGGCGAATTGTTTATACTGTACCACCGATGTAAAGCCTCCATAATATTTTGGCATGGCTGAACCGGCGTACTGAGCTTCAGCAGCAGAATAATCGTAGGTAGTTACCCTGTCAGTAACCACGCCGTTTGCATCGCGTACCACTTTTTCCCACATGGGATTACCGTTATTGGGATTCACACCCTTCCATACCGGCAGATAGAAAGCATACAAAGGTTTGCCATTTTCCAGCCTTTGCTCGATACCGTTCAAAATTCGGGGTTTTGCTCTCGCAATTCCCCCCACTTCATTAGTGTTGAAACTGAAATTAAAATCTGTGGTCCAGGTAAAATCTGATGTTTTAATATTCGTTGATGAAATTCCAATTTCAAATCCTTTGTTATAGATTTCTCCTGAATTTTCCCATCTGAACTCATATCCAATCGAATACGCCTGCTGAGCAACAAAAAGAAGGTTTGTGGTTGTATTGGAGTACAGATCCAGGGTAAGGTCTATCCTTTTCAGGAGGCTGAGGTCAATTCCCAGGTCCAGCTGCCGGGCCTTTTCCCAGGTAAGCTGAAGGTTGGGAAGCTGGTAGGGATAAGCACCCACCTGTCCGTTGTAATTGCTGTTTAACGAATACAGGGCATTATACTTACCGGGATCAATGGCTTCATTTCCGGTATACCCGAAACTAAGCCTAAGCTTCAGCATATTGATGGCATTCACGGTACTCAGGAAATCTTCCCTGCTGAGAATCCATGCCCCGCTGATCGTTGGGAAGACAGCCGTTTTATGGCCGGGAGCAAATTTGGAGTTGGCATCTACGCGGTATGAGCCTGTGAGGAAATATTTCTCCCTAAAATTGTAATTGATCTGGCTCAGAAAGGACTCAAGCGTATTTTCCCCGTAGGCTCCTGAAACCTTGAAGTTTTTCGATGTAGTATTGAAGGTTCTGTAACCCTGCATGAGGCCTTCTGCTGAGGCGCCCCAGTTATCGGAATAACCATAGGAAAATTCCCCACCCACAAGTCCGCTCAGATTGTGATCGCCAAATGATTTGCTGAAACGCAACAAGTTGGTGCTGAGGGCCCCATATCCAAAACTATTGTCGCGTGAAAGGCTGCCGATTCCATGAAGCGGACCGGCAATCTGCGGATTGATTACATTGGTTGATAGACTGTTCCAGTAACTCAGGCCGGCCGTTGATGAAAACGTAAGCCAATTCGTAATTTTCACATTCAGCCCAAGATTCAGATTCATGGAGGCTCCCTGATAACCATAATCCGAATTCTGAATGGAATGAACAGGATTAATTTTGTCACGTGAATACCAACCCTGGGTTGACTGATCGACATACCGCACTTTGCCGGAGGCATCGTAGGCGCTATCCCACGGAGATGACAACCAGGTATAGTACATATCCATATAATCGTAACTCTTTCCTCTGGAAACGGACAGGTCGATATTTCCATTCAGATTAATCCTGTCGCTGAAGGCATAGCTGTTGTTCGACCGCAGGCTGAGCTTTTCAAAATTCGTATTCATAAAAGTACCATCTTCATTGAAATAGCTTGCTCCGAGGAAGTATTTATACTTCTCTGATCCTCCGCTGGCTGATAAATAATAATTCTGAATGACAGCCGGTTTGAAAATCGTATTGACCCAGTCAAAATTCCTATTACGCAAAGCTTTCGGATAATTATTCAGAAACCTCACTTTATCGATATATCCGGTAGTATCGGTAAACAATCCCTGGTGGGCATCATAATATTCGGCTCCGTTCATCATCTTAACTTTCCCAAAATCAGGAGTACGCAGACCAACAGTGGAGGAAAATTCATACTGAGGTTTGGTACTCCCCCGTTTGGTTGTAAGAATGATGACTCCGCCGTTGGCCCTTGATCCATAAAGTCCGGTGGCCCCGGCATCCTTCAGAATAGTAACATTCTCAATAAGAGCAGGATCAATACCCGGGTCACCATTTCCGGCAATAATACCATCGACCACATATAACGGTTCCGAATTGCCGTTCAGGGTGCTGGTTCCTCTGATTCTTATTTCAGAAGCGGCACCGGGATAACCGCTGCTGTTTACTACCTGCACCCCTGCCACTTTCCCCTGAAGCATGGTGCCCATGTTGGAACTGATAACATCCCGCAGCCGGTTCTCGTTCAGAACTGACACAGAACTGGCAATTTCCGTTTTCTTTTTCTCACTGTAACCCATCACCACAATTTCTTCCAGAGTTTTGACCTCAGGGGCAAGTGCCACGTTGATGGTTGTTTGCTCGCCCACCGGGATTTCCTGAGTCTGGTATCCAACAAACGAAAATACCAGAACATCCCGGGCCGAACTTACCTGGATCTGATAACTTCCATCCAGGTTGGTAACCGCGCCGGTTGTTGTTCCTTTGACTACAATATTGGCTCCGGGAAGACCTTCCCGGGTGTCAGAACCAATTACCTTTCCGGTAATTATGCGCTGGCTGAACAAAGCACCTGGTATCATAAGCAGGAATAATACCAACCATGATACTTTAAAAAGCGGCCTTGAGTGATCTCCTGGGTTTATCATACTGTACTCAATTTTTAAATAACAATTATTAAATGTTTTTGAAAATTCAGGATTCAAAGCATTACATAAGACAAAAATAAACAATATTCAAGACTTCGAAACAAAATTAAAAAATATTTAAGACTTCGAAACAAAATTTATAATAAAAATGCAATAAAAAA
>JAAYUG010000196.1 GCA_012517825.1 Bacteroidales bacterium
AACTGGCAGACAGTTAAAAGAACTGACTATCAGATAGTTGTATTACCCTGGGGTGCCACAGAGGCGCACAATTATCATTTACCTTACGCTACCGACAATTTTCAGAACGAATATGTTGCAGATAAAGCGGCAGAGATAGCCTGGAATAGCGGAACCAGGGTTGCTGTGCTGCCGAATGTGCCTTTCGGGGTAAACACCGGCCAGCTTGATTTACCACTTACCATCAATCTGAATCCTTCGACCCAGCAGTTGATTCTGAACGATGTGGCCGGCACAGTTTACCGGCAGGGTTACCGGAAATTTGTGATCCTGAACGGTCACGGAGGCAATGACTTCAAGCAAATGATCAGGGAATTGCAAGCCAGGTATAGCGATATGATGCTTTTTCAGCTGAACTGGTATCTGGCTGCACCCTGGAAAGAGTATTTCGAGGATACGGGAGAACATGCCGGAGAATCGGAAACAAGTGCCATGATGATCATACGCCCCGACCTGGTAGCTCCGCTGGAAACAGCCGGGGAAGGAAAAAACAAAAAACTGATCTTTAAAGGACGTCAGGAAGGCTGGCTCTGGGCGCCACGCCCATGGAGCATCGTGAGCAGTGATACGGGAATCGGGAATCCAAAAAGAGCCACAAAAGAAAAAGGAGAAAGGTATCTGGACGATTGTATCAGAAAAATAGCAGATTTTTTTATTGAACTGGCCAGAGTGCAAGGAATGAATGAAATGTATGAATGATGAGTTTACAGACTTTTTACAGATTTTTCGCTCCATTTGAAAGAAACACTATGATGGTCCTGGCTACGACCGGCATAGCAGTTAGTGAACATCCCACGGCACCTTTCAGGATGCCGAAGGAATTCAGACCCGTTGCATACGATTACGGATTCCGGTACGGGCCAGGATTTTTTACATAGCAGCAAAAACCACATTGTTATAACTTAAATTACCAACCAACTATGAAAATCGGATTGAAGCTATTCACCGTCTTATGCAGTGTTGTTTTCACCCTGCGTGTTACAGCCCAGGCCGTCGTATATCCCTTCCCACAGGGTGTCGAATCCAGCAAGGTATATAAGGTCACAGTTGATAACAGGGAGGTGTTTGTTTATGATGCACCAGTGGCACCCATTGCATCCTTTGACATGGCAGGGCCGGTTGATATTGAAGTGCAGGCCGACAGGGACATCAAGTGGGTTGACATACGCCCGCGAAATCTGGTAAGAATCATCTTTTTACCCGGGCATTTCCTTTCCAGATGCTCCATACCTGCTCCTCATCAGCGGGTTGGGCATAATCGGTGAGCATGGTGGTAGCGAGGGCACCGGTAGCCCAGCCGAACTGGATCCATTTTTCGGGTTCCCAGCCATTGAGTATTCCATAGAGAAGTCCACCCACAAAACCATCACCACCTCCAATCCTGTCGAGCACATTAATTTCACGCGGTTCGACCACATAAAACTCATTTCCGGCATCCATAACGGCTCCCCAAAGGTGCCTGTTTACGCTGATCACTTCCCTGAGCGTGGTTGCAAATACGGAAGCGTTGGGATATGCCTTTTTCACATGAGCAATCATTTCTTTGAACCCTTCGATTTTGGCAGAAAGTTCTTTTCCGCCGGCTTCCGGGCCGGGCATGCCCAGGCAGAGCTGAAAATCCTCTTCGTTTCCAATCAGAATATCCGATAAAGCAGCAATTTCAGAAAAAGCCGAGGACAGTTCCTTTTCACGGCCTTTCCAGAAGGAAGCGCGGTAATTCAGGTCGAACGAAACGAGGGTTCCGTTCTTTTTGGCTTCCTGCGCCAGATCAATACAGAATCGGGTTGTAGTTTCAGAAAGGGCTGCTATCAATCCCGACATATGAATGATTTGCACTCCATCCGTTTCGAAAAGCTGTTTCAGATTAAAATCATTGGCCGAAAGAGTGCGGCCAACCTCTCCTGCCCTGTCGTTATATACCCTGGGACCTCTGGTCCCATACCCTGAATCAGCTATATTGATCTGGTGACGGAATCCCCAGGGTCCGCCCTGCTCAACAATTCTGGCATCCACATCGATGTGCCTGGAAGCCAGGTTATCATATATCATTCTGGCAATCGGACTGTCTTTAACCAGCGCTGTGAGCACCTTCACCGGGAGGCCGAGATAGGAGGATACACTGGCCACATTGGATTCGGCGCTTGTTACCTGCATCCGGAATGTGTCACTGCAATGAACAGGCTGGCCTTCTATTGGCGTAAGGCGAATTCCCATGCTTGTAGGAACCACCAGGGCATACCGGTAATTTTTCCTGAGCTGAAGAAAGGACTTACTCATACACACATATTATAAAAAATTGAATTTCTGATAGTTGATTGTCTGTTAATTTCGATCCGAAATTAGGGAATATAATTCACAGAAAATTTTTTTAACGGCAGAATTTTTTTTTTACCGAGATTAGTCAATAGAAACACAAAAAACATTTAAACAACTCGTTGCTATTGACTTCCCGACGTATAAAATCTGATTGGATTTTGTTAGTCGATTCGTCAATTGAGTTTTTCCATTGACGAATTTGGGTTTAACCCGTCTGTTTGTTGTAAGAATAAGGCTTTCAATAGAATAGCCAGCGGTAGAACCCGTCAAAAACTGCAGGTTATTTTAAAAAAGACTTCATCTTTTTCCTTTAGTGAAGGAAGGAGTCCCGCACCTCTGGCATCGATCAGCCTGGCGCCCAGAGATATTTCAGCATTGTCATTTGGGCGGTACGTTATTTCAGGAGTATAAATCATCACATAATTGTCGCCAACAGCTTCCCAATCAGATACAGCAACTCCTCCGCTCAGCAGGGCTAGTTTCAGTTTATTGTCAAAAATACTTTTCTCTGCTCTGAAAAGAAAGTAATCATTCAGGTTGTCCTTCCCCCTTTCATGAAAGAATCCATGGGCAAACTGAAAATTAACATAGGTACCTTCCCTGAACGTATAGTCTGCACCGGCAACATACTGGACCCATGGTTTTTTTTCGAGCACGGTATTATCCGGGAATTCCGGGGTATGAATATTGTAATTCAGCCCGTAGTTCCTGAGCAAAAAATCTTTCATATCAGGTTCAACAATTGTATGAACGATCTTCTCCTGAGGGAAAAAAGCGGCTGCTTCGAACCAGATTCCGACATTACCTATACTTCCTGCCAGGTCGAGCCCGGCTAAATGAAAGCGGGGGTAGACCAATGTTGTGGTTGTGTTCAGGTAAGCATTGAAGGGAAAGGTCAGATCAATAGAATCAATACCGATTTTTGTGGAAGCCGACACAGGAAAACCATCGCGGATGTACTGATAACTCAGGGAAAAATCAAAACCGGCTATTTGAGAACCAACCTTGAAGGACCATGAACCTGAATGTACCAGATCGGATGATGGCAGATTATCCGACAGGGAAAAGCTGTTTACATGAAGTCCGAATGGCAAAAGAGGCAAGGTGTCGCTAACATTGACCATGATGACCTCAGGAAGGCTGCCGTAATTCATGAAGACATCCTTCACATCACCCAGCGGAAGCCTTGCCTTTCTGAAATAAGGCACCCACACAGCCTCAAAACGCCATTTGTTGCGGTAATATTTCAGGTCAACGGCTTCACTCCCAAGGTGACGGCCGAAATCCCATATATCTTCAGCATCGTAGGGATTTATTACATCGGTAGGATTGATTTTATCGGCTGTTCCCCATTTGATTCGCTGGCGGCCTGCACGAAGGTCAAGTGCTTTGATAAGAAAGTCGTACACTTCGATATATGCTTCCCTGACCTCAGGATCAATAATCGTTTCTGAACCAACAGGAGATCCGAAATTCCGTAACCAGACATCAGCCATCACACGGGCTTTCCCTTCCAGCTTCTGTTCGAGCTGAACATCGAGCCGGTTCTCATTCCACGACCAGGGCAGGTTCGACCGGGTAAACACCCTGTTGTCGGTAAAAATACTTCCCCTGATCTGTAAAGATTCCTGGGCTTTTGCAAGCGAAAACAAGCTGCATGCAATCAGCAAAGACAGAAAATAAAAGGGTTTCATGGCGCATCGGTTTGCAGAAAATTCTATCGAATCAGATTGCGAACAGTAAATTCCTCATCCGGAAGATTCCGGTCAAAAACAATGTCGGTAATGATCATCCGCGAACGGGTTCCTTTAATGAGGTCTTTCATTTCAAAATCGGTAGCAACCCAGTAATTCCCT
>JAAYUG010000197.1 GCA_012517825.1 Bacteroidales bacterium
CGTATTACCTCGGTGCTGGTAGGTGCTTCCCGTGTCGAACAATTGCAGGAAAATCTTGCTATATTGCAGGCACCGGATTTCACACAAAATGAACTGGAAAAAATTGAAGATCTGCTAAAAGGAATGCCAGCATGAAGGGAATGGGAAATAACCTGATCAGTAAACATTTTTTGTTTTTTTCGCCCCTTGTCATCCTGCCCGTTTTGCTATCAGTAGTTTCCATGGAAGCCTTCTCCCAGACGACAGATGAAGAGCTATGGACTGGGGCAGGAATCCGTTATGACGTCAACAAAAATTTCCGGCTGGATCTGGAGCAGGAATGCCGGTGGAAAGACCATATAGGAACATTCAAATTTACTTACACTGAGGTGGGCATCCGATGGCGCATCAGCAAAATATTCAGCCTCCGCGGCAAATACCGCTATCTGTTTGTACCCAACGATCACGATGCCGGCAAATATTATCTGGATGGAAATGTTGATCTGTCAAAGAAAAGGTTCCCGCTGAGCCTTAGTTACCGGCTCCGTTATGAACGGGGCAATGAATTTGTTGTCAGTAAAACGGAAAACTGGTTGCGCAATCAGATTGAACTGAACTGGAATATGTCAAAGGTAGCCGATCCTTTCCTGGGATGGGAAAATTTCAGGCGACTTGACGGCATCAATCAAGCACGTGCCAACCGATATTCCTTTGGCATTGACTGGAGGCTGAGCAAAATACTCTCCCTGTCATCCTTCTATATTTTCGAAGATGAATTCAATGTAAAGAAACCACAGGACCGACACATTATTGGCTTGCGGCTCACATACAGATTCCGGAACAAAGAAATGGTTCAGGAATAGCGCTGAACAAAAATGCTTACAAGTTTTTTGTTCCCGGAGTCGGTTTTTTAAAGTCAACCCAGTTTTTTCCACCGTCAGGCTTTCGGCCAAAGGAAATGTCCTGTTTCATTGCTTTATACCGGATAGAGTCAACGCAAACCGTCTTCCCCTGCTGAAGAGAGTAAATGGCAATAAATTCTCCCTTTTTGTTCAGCTTGAACGGAAGATGCCTGATTCCGGCCGAAGTATTTCCATCAGCCCATAGAACCATAAATCCGTTCGGTGCAATGACTGTTGAATCGGACATACCTGAAGGAATGACATAACGTGAGGGTTTTTCCGGACTGTCAGAGACCATCCAGCCGGCTATATTGACCGGTTCCGAACCTTTATTGTAAAGTTCTATCCAGTCAGAATATTTTCCTGTATTGCTCTGAATAATGGTTTTATTATTGGCCATTATTTCATTAATTACTACCTGCCCATGAAGGTTATGAGCGAAGAAAGCAATCATCAGAACAAAAGGAATCATCTTTCTGAACACCCTGAAAAACGGTAAGTTTTGTGTTTCAGCGTTTACTAAGTACTTTTGTCTCATATTTTTCGATTTCGGAAATATAGTCCGCACCAACAGGCACATTGTTCGTCAGGCAAAAATAATCCCACACAGCACCCCATGGAAGAGCTTTTGCTTCCTCCATGAGGGCAAGTTTCTGAAAGCCCTGGTTCTTATCTTCATAAGCCCTGAGTTCCTTTGAAGGCTCAAGCAAAGCAAAGAGAAAACTC
>JAAYUG010000198.1 GCA_012517825.1 Bacteroidales bacterium
CAAAAACATTTAAAGATACCATTGATAACGAGGATAACTCTTTAAAGAGTTATCTCCCGTTATCAACGGTAAATCATCTTAATAAAAAAAGAATAAAAATTATTAATAAAACGGTCAACGTTATTTAGGCATTGACTACCGGAAAATCTCAAATCAAAAATCACAAATCACAAATTGGCCTTAAACACCCGAAACGCTGGAATAATGGAACATTGAAACCCTGGAACATTGGAACCTCATTATTGGGAAATCGGAAATCACTGAAAATTTCCTATTTCCTATTTCCAATTTCCTCTACGAGATCACGCTATGAAAACCAGAACACGTTAATTGGAAATGGGAAATCGGAAATCGGAAATCCTCATTAATGGGAAATCGGAAATCAGAAATCCTTGAAACTCTGGAACTCTGGAACCCTGAAACCATTAGAACTCTGAAAATCAGAACTTTGAACCAAATAAACTGGTGCATGCCGGAATGGCCGGAACAATAGCTACTGATAAACCCTGATGTAATCAACAACCATTTGCTGCGGAAAGGAAGTGGTTTCATCAGGATTCCCCGGCCAGTTGCCGCCCACAGCTACATTGAAAATATAAAACTGCGGCAGGTTCCAGGGAAAAGCACTCAGATCCCGGCTGTTCACCTCAAAAAACTTCTGTCCGTCAACATACCACTTCATGTGATTGGGCTGCCATACCAGGCTGAAAATATGGTATCCCAAGCTGAAGGTACCGGACGAAAGCATATAACTGCTTCCGGTATACTGATGCCCGTTTTTGTCGTAATGCACTGTACCGTAAACTTTATTGGGCTGCTGCCCGAGCAGTTCCATGATATCAATTTCGCCGCATTTGGGCCAGCCTACTGTGGAAATATTGTTTCCCAGCATCCAGAGGGCCGGCCATATACCCTTGCCTTCCGGCAGAATAGCTCTGATTTCCGTCTTGCCGTATGTAAAGGTGCGCTTGTTCTGCGTGGTAATGCGGCCGGATGTATAAGTACTTCCGTCTTTGATTGCCTTGATAATCAGATTCCCGTTTTCAATAAACACATTCGCAGTTGAATTGGTATATATTTCCAGTTCGTTGTTTCCCCAACCGTTATTGTTTCCCAGTTCGTAATTCCAGTTGTCTGTATTGAGCCCGCTTCCTTCAAATTCATCGCTCCAGGCAAGGCGCGCATAGTCGGTATTGACAATCGTCACAGGGACAATGAATGGCTGTAAAACGGCTCCTTCCGCTCTGGTAATATGGACAGAAAAAGCGGCATCCTCGGTTCTGGAAGGATTGGGGATAATGGTAACCGGCAAATTGGCACGAACCTTTCCTCTGGGGATGGTGACAAAAGAATCCACTGCCATATAATCCGTTCCGGCCAATGCCGTAATATCGGAAGTAGAATAGTAAATTTTCACAGTCTTATCGGCCGATGCAGAAATTTCAACAGGAACATACACTGTACCGCTCATATCATCTTCATAGATAGAAAAAGTTCCTGAAGTTGCAACCACATCGGGCAAAGGACCTGTCTCTTTTGTGCAAAGAGCTGCAGCAAATAACAGAAAGATTAAGGGCAATGCCAGCCAGCGAAAGGAAATTTCCGGTTTCATGGTATTTTCATTTACTGTAAAGTTACTTCAGGTTTTTTTAGTTCACAGAGGCTTCTTTCCGAAAAATATTCTTTTCCGCATCCCATATCCATGGTTTATTTACAGAAGAAACCATAAGGTGCTCCCACCCTTCTGCAATTTTCCCTGCAATTTCGTCAATGGATTTCAATCCGCTCAGGGAATCATATACCGAGGCTGTAAGGGCACCGGCACCGCAGGCATTTCGTACCGCATCTTCAGGGGTAAAGCCTTTAAGCAATGACACAAGAAAGGCCGCAACTGCCGAATCCCCGCAACCGGTAGTTGACGCCACC
The DNA here is from genome assembly GCA_012517825.1 of Bacteroidales bacterium. Classification (NCBI taxonomy): domain Bacteria; kingdom Pseudomonadati; phylum Bacteroidota; class Bacteroidia; order Bacteroidales; species Bacteroidales bacterium. Next base: position 1,927 of record JAAYUG010000198.1, read on the forward strand.
TTCTCAATGCGGAAAGCCGGGGCCAGGATTTCTTTATTGGACCAGTCTTTTGCATTTTCAGGTCTGGCCTTTCCCGTGTGAACAATTTTATCTTCGGTGCCGGTTTTAAGGTAACACCCCATAAGGCCGCACTTCACAAAAGCCATTGCACAACCCATGCCGGTAAGAATTTCTCCTACCTTGGGCAAATGCGCCGGATCGTATAACTCAATGAAATCAGCTTTCCGGTTCTTTTCCCTGAAGTACCTGTAATCTTCGGGCAATGCCATATAAAGTGCCTCTTCCAGACTGGGACAGAATATATCAACATAAGGCAGCACCTCCCGGAGAATGCTCTTCCAGTCGAGTTTTCCCGACTCAGAAGACGGATCAGGCAGGGTGCAGTCGAGGGATGTGGTGACGCCCAGATCCTTTGCCCTTCGGAAGATTTTCACAAGTTCCCGGCCATTATTCTGATACAGGGAACGCATCAGCGGAGGATAGCCAAAATGAAAAAGCCTTGCATGTGCCACTGCCTCGTAATCAATATCATCGGACGAAAAGGTATTGTTGGCCCCTGGGTCGTGAAGAAAAATCCTGTCAATACCCCGGGGGGCAATAACAACCGAATACGATGTGCTGGCGGTCTTGTCAACGAGGACGCCCTGCTCCATTCCATGGTTCCTCAGAATGCTCAGGATGACCTCGCCAAAAAGATCCTGCCCAATTTTTCCTCTCAGAAGCGTGGGAATGCCAAGGATCTGAACGGCAATTCCTGTATTGGGAACGCTCCCGCCGGTATGGATGGAAGGTTTTCCTACATTGATCAGCTTGCCTGGATGGAATAACTGGTCGAACGATTCATTTCCCTGGTTCAGAAAGGCAGGGGTAATGTCAAGACAAATATGTCCTGCCGCAATAACGTCAAATTTCTGCATGGTACATTTTCTGAAATGTCCTCTGTTTCAAAAATAGTACAAAATTTTATGCCGTTCGCCATTTGCAATAGGCTTTACGCTATTATCTATCCTAAACTTAAAAATCTCAAATCACAACTCAAAAATCACACTTCACAAATTGAACCCCGAAACACTGGAACCCTGGAACGCTGGAACTTTGGAACCTTGGAACCCAGAAACTGAGCGTAAAGCGCAGAGCGTAAAGCGTAAAGAAATGGCGCTCATCAGTTTATTCTCCGCTTAACGTTCTACCCAATTGTTTACTCGAAACTAGAAAATCAAAAATCAAAAATCAAAACTCACAAATCACAAATACCAAACCACAAACCCTGTGCGCAAAGCCCAAATCGAAATCAACAATCGATGAACGAAAGATTTGTGATTCGAGATTTCTGATTTCTGATTTCTGATTCCTTTGATCCCGAACGAAAACAAATTAAATTGTCAGTGCCTGAAATAAGTTGACCGAAAAAAAGTTAACAATATGAAAAAAGTAGTATGTTTTGATCATGAAGCCAGAGCTAGTTATAACAGGCATTTCAGTGATGATTTCAAGAAAAAGAAAGTCAGAGAATTAGAACG
>JAAYUG010000199.1 GCA_012517825.1 Bacteroidales bacterium
AAATGGAGAAGGGAGTGGATTAAACCCGAATTTCCGGGAAGTGATAAATATACCGGTGTAAACTGGGTCCTTTTGCGTTATTCCGATATCCTTCTGATGTTTGCTGAAGCCGAGAACGAACTGAACCATGGCCCTACACCCGAGGCTATTCAGGCTCTTCGCAGTGTACGCGAAAGAGCCTTTAAGGGCAATGTTGACAAAATGCCGCCTATTCCTTCTGATTATGAAGGGTTCTTTAACGAAATTGTCAAAGAAAGATCTTGGGAATTCGGGGGTGAATGCATCCGCAAATTTGATCTGATCCGATGGAACCTCTTGGATACAAAACTTCAGGAAACCAGGGAAAATCTGCGAAAGCTCATGAACGGCGAAGCCCCGTACGATAAGGTACCACGGAAACTCGTATGGCGAAATAACGGCGAAAATTTACAGATTATGAACCTTACATGGAACATGGATTCTACAGCCATTGCAAACAGGGATGTTGTCTACTGGCCAAATGTGGCCGACTGGGCTGACGATATTACTGAAGATTTCATCACCCTCCTGGCTGGGTATTTTCAGCCCAACCGTAAAGAGCTTCTGCCTATCCATCAAAGTATACTTGATGCAAATCCAAAACTGACAAATGATTTCGGTAATTAAACCAATTAAATTGTACGCCTATGAAAAAAAGAATCTACTCATTCGTGCTTGCCTGTTTGTTCTTTTCAACAGGTCTGCTTCAGGCACAACACCGCATACAGGTTGTGCCCGGCGATGATCTCATTGCCAAAGTGGCTGCTGCAGCCGATAAAGACACACTGGTACTTGCGCCGGGATTTTATAAAGCCAATTATACTTCCATGATCGTCAATAAATCCCTGGCTATTATTTCTGAAGACCTGGCTGACATGCCAAAAGTCTATCTGAAAAAATTTGAACTGAAAGGGTCTAATATCAGTTTTCACCTTGAAGGTATTGAATTTTCGGGCTTTTTTGTTGATTCTCTCACTCATGTGGAGAGAATTGATACCGTTCCCGCGGCCGATTACCTGATTGACCTTACAACGGAATTCGTATCGGGTAAAGATATTGTCGTAAAAAGTTGCATCGTAAGAAACCTTAACCGGTCGGTTGTCAGAGGTGACCGCCTGGCGTATACGGTTGAAAACTTTCTTTTCGACGACCTCATCGTATATGACCTCAGGGGAGGAGGAGATTATGGTCCTTTTCGTATGAAATCCAATATTAAGTTTAACACATTTACCCTGCGGAATTCCACTATGTACAATATGCTGAACAAGCTGATCGACCTGCAGGATATACCAGACTATCCGATGGACGTTACAGTGGAAAACTGTACTTTCTACAAGTGGGGCGGAGGAAAAACAGGGAATTTCCTCTTCGATATAAAAACCAACACACAGGCCAGCCTCTATCTGAGAAACAATATTTTTGGCAAAACTAATGCCTCAGAAACAGTTATTGTCAACGGATTCAGGGTACCTGTTGCAGCTTATATGGAAATAACGACTTCTGTTTTCACTCCCGACTTTGTTGTAAAAGACAGTGCTTACGAAGTAGTATCATGGGATAAAAAGGAATATGTCGAAACCAACGTTGACCCTGAATGGGCTGATCCTGACAACGGGAATTTCACCCTTCCTGATAATTCTCCTCTTCTGCAGATGAGTACTGAGGGCGGAATCATTGGCGATCCCCGGTGGAATCCGGTAACCCGAGCAGATGCTGATTTGGGTTCCATAATCCTTTCAGCCGGTACACTTACCCCGGCCTTCTCGCCTTCTGTAACCTCCTATACTTTGCACGTTCCGGA
>JAAYUG010000200.1 GCA_012517825.1 Bacteroidales bacterium
CAGTTTCAGAATTCCGGGTCTGAAGATTCAGACGTGTGTGATAAAGGTAAAGAAAATCGCCTGCAGAAGCCTGAAAGGGCGCGGTGTCAACTCAGGATTGCGGGTTGTGTATGCCTATTACAAAGAAGAACAGAAAATTGTATTTGTTGAAATCTATCATAAAAGCGAAAAGGGGAATGAAGACAGGGAGAGGATAGAAAAAAATTTTAAATAGAAAAAAGTAGCATATGGCAAATTTCCATGAACATCAAAGAAAAGGAGCGATAACCGGCTGTTTAACTGGTGCAGGCTGCTATTTTTTCTTCCATTTCAAGGAGAAAGAGAAAAATCCTGAAAAAAAATTCAATGTACTTGAGCTACTAGGTTGTACAACGTTGGGAGGGATAACAGGTGCTGTTGCAGGTGTTCTTCCTGACAAACTTGAACCGGCCAGTAATCCAAATCATAGAAAGTTTTTTCATAGTGCTATTTTTTGTTTCATAGTAAGCTGGCTTACCTTAAAAATAGTTCAAAAACACGAAGCAAGCCTCTTTGTTAAAGTGCTTGCTTTAGCAGGATTGACAGGATGCGTAACCCATATCGCACTGGATAGCAAAACCCCAAAGTCAGTTCCATTAATTCCGAAGTTAGATTAGACCCGGTAAATTAGAAACGCAGGCGAACAAAGACACCACGGTTTGGCCCAGAGGGCAGGCATACGGAATAAACCTTACCATACAAAAGATAAACAAACCGTTAAACACATTGCTGCATTAAAATGCGCAATGTGGATTGACTGTTCCGGGAAGATTATACTTTATGCTGACCGAGTTGGATTAACGTTTCTTTTATTTTGTTTTCGTAATCCTGTTTCGAAATCTGGCCTTCAGTGGCTTTGATTTCTATGGTGATTTTATTGAATTTTGTTTGAAGGTAAGTGAGCATACGCATTACGTCGGATGCTTTTCCTTTGGGAACCTCGATTGTTTCATTTATTGCATCAAGGTTGGCCGTATAAGCATTCAGTTGCTCTTCTGCGATGGTGAGAGACGGCTCATTTTCTGGCTTTGCTTTTACAGCACTCGCTGCCAGAGTACCTGTGCCAGTTGCTTTTTCCTGATTTTTCTGGGCAATACAGATTTCTTCTTTAATGATAATTTCATTATCACTGAATCCAACTTCGGTATCTTCCTTAAAATAGCGGCAAACGGGTTTGTCTGCTTCCAGTTCGCCCAGACCAAAAATGCCTTTTGCAACACCTTCGGCAATAGCTTTCTGTAAAACACTCTTTTCCCTGATTCGCGGTTCACCGGGTGAACGAAACCCCGCCTGAAGGATTTGCAGGGTTGAAACAAACGGCTTATTAGCCAGATACCGTTCCTTAATCACCAGCGGTACTATCTGCTCCAGAATCTCTCCGTCGGAACGAAGTTTGTCGTATATTTCCTGGTCTATTGACTTTTGTTCTCCATAGGTGGGGATTCCCAGATCTTCCTGTTTGTAGCCGTTTTTTGAGGGAATGGCAATAAACCGGTAGAACCTCCTTATGGCATCTTTCAGTTCCGATTCCAGTTTTTTCAGTTCGTTTCTGATTCCTTTGCGCTGCTCTTCAGAAAGTGGCAAAGTGCTGTCATTTTCTATAGCCTGATAGGCTTTGTAACGTCTCAGCTGGGTTAAAAAACTTCCTCTTTCATTATCGTTGGGGAAAAGAAAAAATACCGTATTGCAGTTCACCCGTGCGCTCATTCCTTTGTTTCTGAGGATGGAGTCTAAAACTGTTTTTTTCCCGGCATTAAGGATGATCAGTTTCAGGTCTTCGGTATCGGGTATGGATGCATGATCTTCTTCCCATATAAATACTTTAAATTTAGTATTTTGAATATTCTGTTTAAGTAGTTCTTTTTCAAATGCACACAGGTCTTCCTCCTTAATATTTTCCATTTTTGTAAGGACGATGCGGTTGATATTGGGCTGGTTGGAGAAAAAGTACTTATCGCTCTGAAGCTGGAAGTAGAAGAGTCTCCCCTTGAGTTGTTCAACTGCTTCGGCCACAACGCTGGAAGGATTATCGGGGGTGGTAGCCGAGCGTTTGATTTCTGTAAGAGTGGTTCCTTTCTCGGTACCGCCTGAGAAAGAGTACATAAAGATGGTGGTGGCGGCCCGGGTTGCCAGTCGCAGGCCCTTGTATGCATCGCCCAGATTCATATCCACTTTTTTGCTGCCTGCTTCAGCATCGGTGATATCCTGAGCGATTACGCTGTTGTATTCGGTGCCGATGTGCTTCAGCAGTTCCTGACGTATTTCCTGACGGGCAAGATTGAAATCCGCAAGACTTATATAGGGAATATGCTTATCTTTTAATTCGGAAATGACAAGCGAGAGCAAACGGAGCACGCCCCTGGTTCGCTGGAAATTCGGAAAACTTCCCCAACGGTGATACAGAATATCAATCACTTCAGGTAAAAACGGATAGGAATCGATAAACCGGTTGCGGTATTCCGAAGGTTCTGTACCCGGGGGAAGAATCCCTTCTTTTTGTGCATATTCCATGAAATTGTTTATTACCTGCCTGGCTTCCTTTTCGTTAAGGGAACTGAACAGCCTGCGGCGAATCACTTTGGCAATTTCCGATTCCTGAACGGGAGTGTAAATTTTTTCCACTCTGCCCGCCACTTTCTGGAGTTGCGAATAGAGATGTTCAGCTGCCTGATCGTAATGTTCAATAATGCTGCTCGGCAGGGTAATTACAAGGCAGGTTTTGTCGAGAGTGGATGCGGTTTCGGTAAGTTCCTGCATAAAGGCCATGGTCTGGGCAGAAAGTGTACTCTCCTGCACCTTTATTCCTGCAGCCTTTGTGGCATATTCCAGCAATTCGTCCATCAGAATCACCAATGGCTGGTGCGCCTGGAGCAGTGATTTCAGTTTGTCTTTTCCGGGAGAAGTTAAGCCTGTCAGATGTTCATTCTTTCCTGTCAGTTGTTTTTCCAGGACACTCCAGATCGTATCCGATGCGCTCAGGTTGGTTCCTACAACAACCACACGCTTTGCTTTCCATTCCTGAGCTTTGTGCATGATAGCAATAAGCGAGTGGGTTTTGCCTCCTCCGAAGGGAGTCTGAATCTGTATGGTCGGATCGCCCCCTTTCCCTTCGACACGTTTTTGAATGATGCCGAGAAGGTTTTCCAGTCCTTCCGTCATGTAGGTTTTCCGGAAAAAGGTCACAGGGTCTTTGTATTCTTCGGGTCCCCGGTTGTGGAATGCTTCCCACAGGTCGGCGGCAAAGATGTCCATGGTGAGCCGGCCTTCGAGTATATCTTTGTGGGGGATGGCTATGGCATGAAAGGCATTCATAGGTCTAATCGTGTTTGTTTATGTTGTTCTACTTTCATTTCATTGCGTATGCGTTCGCGGCCGGCGAGGAAGCCATCGAGCAGTTTTTTCTCTTTGCTTTCAGGCGGCAGGCATTCTGAAACGGCCTGGGCCACCCGGTAAAAGGCCTCACTTTTGCCAAAGCCGGTTTTGTTCAGATGGTTGAGCATTTCGGTACGCTGGCTTTTTTCCCAGAGCAGAAGGATAAGGTGGAGCACATCAATAAGTTCAACTGAATCTTCCAGTTCTTCCTTTTTGCGTTCATGAGGGCCTAAAAGACACACAAACTCTTTTTCTTTCCGGATACAGCTTTTCCGGTTCCAGAGTTCGGCCAGGTCGATGTTACAACTGGTGGCAAGTTTACGGGCTTCGTCGAAGGGTACTCTGGCCTCGCTGTAATTCCAGCGCCAGAGCACGTAAAAGCGGGTTAGCTCGCTGATTTCGCCGGCAAAACCGTTATGCAGAATCTGATGCACGGCATAATCGGTGGCAATTTTCCGCACGTCGTCGAGAATGCGGTCGGCACGGATGATGTTGCCTTCGTAGTCCATCACCTTTTCGTATTTACCGAACACCTCGATAGCCGAGCCAATGGCGGCAATAAAGAAATCGGCTCCGCCAATACCTTCGGCCCACAGGCGGTCGAG
>JAAYUG010000201.1 GCA_012517825.1 Bacteroidales bacterium
CTGAAAAAATGAAATACAATGTAAATGAACTGATTAAAAAATGTGCTTTCATAAGGATTATGTGCGAATTGGGTATCTTTAAACAAGATACAATGCCATTCGCAGGCGTTTTTATCATGAATCGAGGGAAATTTCAGATTTCCTGGTATTGATTTTGCTTTGAGATAGTATCCCCATAACCGGGAAATAGCCAGTAATTATTGATTCGATTCTTAAATCCTGATGGGAGCCGGCTTATTTTACCCTGATTACCATCAAAACAACATCTTCTTTATATTGCGGAGGGAAAAATGTCCATTCGCTGTCGGTAACGTTTATCGTATCAGTTAGCAAGGTATCGCCTGTTACCGGAGAAATATAACGGATGGAATAGGTTCCCGATGGTAGTTCAATAGGGAGTGATGATACATTTTCCTGCCCCATGTAAACCAGGTAATTTCTGCCCTTTTCAGCAAGACCAAAGATTTCGTTTCTGTCAGTTGGTAATGGTTTCATTTTTACAAAAGGCATGGAATACAAACAATCTTTCAATATTCTCAGCTGTTTTCTGAAAGCCGGCCCTCCCCAGCCGGGGTTACCATCCGGAATAGGCCAGGTTCCGTCTTCAAAGCCAACCACAAAAGAGTAATCCAGATTGTTGTATAGTCCGCCACCTGAAAGAAGAAACTTCCATGCCTGAGAGCGGTAAAGATAATCCCGGTGGGGCATAAAACCGGTTTCATCGAGGGCGATCACTTTATTCAGGTTGTAGTTCCATCTGACAGCTTCAGGCAATGCATAGTGGAAATTAAAAACGGAAACGAGGGAATCAGGAGTTGAAATTTTTGCCCTGAAATTCGAAATGTTTTCCGAAATCAGATGCCGGTTGGACAACCGGCTCTCGGTTTCGGCAATTATACCGGCTATGTGGTGCTGCCATGCACGGGAAACCGGATTGGCTATTTCGGCCAGTTTTTGCCAGGCAAACGGATGCGTTTTGTTGTCGCTGGGAACAATTTCCTGCAGACAGGGGTGGTCAGACCAAGGTTCATTCTGTATTTCATAGATGATGTTATCAAATTCATTAAGTTCTGTTACAATTTTTTGAATATACCGCTCCTGGAAAATGAGCATATCAGAGTTATACAAGGTATTTGCCAGTTTATAGTCTTTGGGTTCCTGGAGGTTAATATTGTTTGCCGGATTCAGAGGATTGTATGACCAGATCGATGCATTGTAGATGGAACTGGAAAGGGTGACTTCCACTACGATTCCCCTGAGGGATGCTTCATTCACAAACTGTCTGAGCCGTTTAAAATATTCCTCATTCCACTGGTTGAGATCATAAACTCCGGGGGAGGAGGTTTCTCCGTCTTTTATTTTTTTCCATGGTGCCAGATAGGACTCTTTACGCGGATTCATGGTGTTCCGTTCAATGCCAAACGTAGCGTCATTCATTTCCAGGTGCCCTGAACAAAAGATCCGGGTGTAATTAAAACCCTCTTTCTGAAGGGCATTGAGGTATTTAATGAAATCAAAATCCCTGTTCATAACCGATCCGTAATGCTCGGCCGATGCAATCAGAATTGTTGGCTTGCCGCGAAAAAGAAAATAGTGAGGATTTTCAGGGTGGAGGCATAATGGTACACTTTTCTGAGCTTTCAGTAAAAAAGGTAGAGTGAGAACAACAAGAAGAAACTGAAAACGGATTTTCATAAAGATGCAATTTTGGTACACAGAATATCAAATGTACTTAAAATTCTATATACAGTTGTTTATAAAGAAAGATAGCGGACAACACGTGGTTGTCCGCTATCTGAAACACTATCCATAAGGTCGGTTGGTCATTTTCTGATTTTAGGGACTATCCGGAAGTTATCAAAGGCAAAATCGAATGTCATGGCAAATTGGGATTTCCATGAACCAAACCGGTCGAGTTTAAGAGGCTTACCGGCAATATTAGGCCATTTTTCCAAGGGAATACTTACAGTCATCCAGCCGGTTTTTTCATATACCTTACCGCCAAAATTAGCTGTGTAAGGTTTCCATTCTATAAATCCTGCATCAACAATACCCACTTCAAACCAGTCTTTGTCAAATTTTGTATCACCAACCCACATTTCAAACCGCAGGTCATAATCAGCAGGATTTCCTTCCACCTGTAAATCCCCACAGTAGGCGATCACTGTTTCCTGCACCCACCATTGATTATCTCCGTAGTCTTGTTTCAGGTAATAAAACTTGCCACTTATAGGTTTTACCGGAAAATCGGATGGGAGAGTTTCGGGATCGCGAACGTAGGCATCACCGCCCCAGCAAATAGGTTTGTCGTCAAAGTTAACGAATACATTGCGGTTATCGCGGAACCAGGAATCAGTAGAATCCATACCTGCTACGGCATATACCTTAACTTTGCCGGGCTGTGCTCCTTCAGGGACTTTTACATTAATCAGCTTATCGGTGTAGCTTACGATGGTTCCTTCAACCTCACCCGGGAAAACAACTTTAATGAGGTTCACAAAGTATTTGCCCTTGATTTGCAAAATTTCACCATCGGGTACATACTCCAGCGGAATTGTGTCGGCATCCGGAGGCGGGATCAGAACAGGGAAATCATACGTGGCTTGTCCTCCTTTAGTAACGACAGTAATTTTATTATTGATTTCCGTAGGAAAAACTCCAGGGATAGTTACTATGATGTTTTTGTCTGTTACCAGTGTGGGCATAAAGAAAGCTTCCACGTTATTAAAGTAGATGTGCATGGTTGAACTGAGATTTTTTCCCTGAATAACGATCATCTGTCCCATCTGACCCTCTGTAATTGCACTGTCTTTTGCCACAATTCTAACTTTGGTAATTACGGGTACGCCATAATCCTCTTCCTGCTCACAGGAAGTGACAAAATATCCGGCTGCAGCAATGACCAGAGCCATCATCAGCCAGGATAGTTTTTCCGAAATGGTGGTTATGTATTTTTTCATAATCTTTCAGATTGACAGGATAAAACTTATTTACCGAAATTATACGGAACGGGTGGCTCCAGAAGTTTTGGATTCTGGTCTGTTTCTGATGCAGGAATAGGTAGAATAAAACTATCGTCGGTAGCAGTAATTTTGAAAGAGTTCAGCATGCGTGTGGTTCCTTGCCAGTAATAGGTTCCACGTTCCTGATTATTAATAAATGCAATGGCAGCTGAGGGATTCCAGTAATGCCACCTTATCAGGTCATACCAGAAGTCGGCTTCGTAGGCGAACTCAATCCTTCTTTCATGGAAGATGTCCTGGAAAGTAATACTGGTTTTTGCGGGCAGACCTGCACGTGTGCGCACTGCATTGAAGGCTGTGAGTGCATCGGCATCCGAAGTGGAGGAATTGTTTCCCAGGACAGCTTCTGCGTAAATAAGATAAACATCGGCCAAACGAAGAACATACGTGTTAATTCCGGTCGACATAAAGCAGACTTTTCCATTGTTGTCTTCGGGGGTACCGATAACATATTTTTTTATGGCAGCAAAACAGGCATTTTCACCAATACCATCATTAGGTTGCGCCACAAAAGTATAGCCACCGTCCTTCTTCTTGAGTTCGGGATAGTAATCGCCGTCCTGCATGATGGTTTCATGGCGTCGTTTATCACCCGGTTCATATTCATTCTGCA
>JAAYUG010000202.1 GCA_012517825.1 Bacteroidales bacterium
AAATGAGCCTATGCTAACTTTGTATGCACAATGCATGCTAACAGGTCTGCAGTTGTTTATTTATTGGACGATCTGGATGTTTTTATGGTAAATATACAAAAAAAATAATGATTGTTATGTTCTAAAAATACAATTGGCCTCTTCACATCAATGAATTGCATCAACTGTGTATCAAAATGCCTAATTGTTGATTTTTTAAGTTTGCCTGACATTCCTTCAAAGTTTTTAATAAATCCTGCTTTTAATTGCATCAAAAAAATGGCTTTTTTTATTAACTTATATTAATATATATATGATTTATCATAATATCCTCTCATAGTTAAGGTTCGATTATTTATCTAACTATAAACTCGTAAGGTCATTATCGGTTCAATCAAAAAATAAAATAACGAAATAACCAACACCATATATCCATATTACTATTATCAAAAAAATAAGTAATACTATTTTATTATTTTTTATTAATTTACGGTGCAAACTGATACTATTTTCTGAAAAACAAGAATAAATTTTCTTTCTGGTAAAATAAAAAGGAAAGAAGAACCAAATGAAATTATCAAATTCTAATTTGAAACAGTTAAAGGTGAATAAAAATGTATAAAAATTAGCATTTTTTATATTTTCAGGTAATAATTCTTTCAATAATTTATAGTGAAGTTCTCCCTTACGTAATAAAAATCTCGCGAAAAGTAATAAAAGAATAAAATAAATAAAAATATAAAGTTTTATATAAATATTCATAAAACAAAGGATATATATATTTACCACACCCAGGTAAAAGTCTTTTTAATAGTTACTGCTAAAGGAATTCCCAAAGAAATTTAGTACTCCCCATTTTTCAAGCACGGGTTATATAAATATAAGTTTTTTTATTATGATGATCATGTGTTGATTGGGCTACTCCCTATTTCCCCAACCACTGCTTTATTTATTTGTTTCTCTTCAGGTTACAGTCAAATAATGGCATTTGAAACCAGAAAACCAAATCAAAATTAATCATCTAATTGGTATTTTTCAAATTTTCTGGCTGAAATTTACCCCTCTTCAGTCTGCACCACTTTTGATATTGATTACTTCATGATGGCACCCCGGGAGGCTTTTTTGGATGAATAGTACAGGGTGGATCAGGTTCATTCACAATGCTCATTCGTTTCAGGCACATCGGAAATTACCATCTTCCCTCGAACAATTCTGTCTTTTATTTCCTATAACATATCCCGGAACAGGGATGTTTATTAAATTTAACCATTTATTTTCCCTATGCCTAAACTGCATTGTATTCTTCTTTTTATGGTTCTTGCTACCGGGTGCGGAAAGGAAAAGGACGATCCGGTTTTTTCGTCTGCCCTGGAAGAACAGGTGCTGGAACAGGTGAATCTGCACCGCAGCCAGATGGGGCTTGCCCCGCTTTCGCTTCACCCTTCCCTGAGCAGGCTGGCACGAAACCATTCGGGAAATATGGCTTTGCAAAAAGTACCTTTCGGGCATGACGGATTTTCTTCGCGCGCCGACTGGATCAGCAAAAACCTGGGAAGCGGCAGCATCGGTGAAAATGTTGCCATGAGCAGTGACGATGCTGTCTATACCGTGCAGTCGTTGTGGCTCACATCCCCGGGGCACAAAGCCAACATCGAAGGCCAGTTTACCAGCACCGGTATCGGAGTCGCCAAAGGAACCGACTGATACTGGTATTATACCCAGATATTTTATCAACCTCAATAAATCCTGTTGCCATATGGAATACCGCATTGAACACGACACCATGGGCGAAGTAAAGGTGCCTGCCGACAAATACTGGGGTGCCCAAACCCAGCGTTCAGTCAACAACTTTAAAATCGGGGACCAGAAAATGCCCCGCGAAATCATCATGGCATTTGCCTATCTCAAGAAGGCAGCCGCTCTCACCAACCTTGACCTCGGCGTGTTGCCGCGCGAAAAAGCCGACCTCATCTGCCGGGTATGCGACGAAATCCTTGAAGGAAAGCTGGATGACCAGTTTCCTCTTGTTGTGTGGCAAACCGGTTCGGGAACCCAGACCAACATGAACCTCAATGAAGTAATTGCCAACCGGGCCCACGTACTCATGGGAAACAAACTGGGAGAGGGAAAAACCTTTCTGCATCCCAACGACGACGTGAACAAATCCCAGTCATCAAACGACACCTTCCCCACGGCCATGCACATTGCCGCATATAAGATGCTCACCGAAAAAACCATTCCGGGAATTGAACTGTTGCGCAACACCCTGCACGCCAAGTCACAGGCCTTTATGGACATTGTGAAAATAGGCCGTACCCATTTTATGGATGCTACCCCCCTTACTCTGGGTCAGGAGTTCTCGGGCTACGTTTCCCAGATTGACCACGGCCTCAGGGCTCTGCGCAATACCCTTCCCCATCTTTCCGAGCTGGCCCTGGGCGGAACGGCCGTCGGAACCGGCATCAACGCCCCGAAAGGATACGCCGAAAAAGTAGCCGCCAAAATAGCTGAGCTTACCGGCCTGCCTTTTGTTACGGCCGAAAACAAATTCGAATCGCTGGCCGCCCATGATGCCCTGGTGGAAACTTCCGGAGCACTGAAACAACTGGCCGTCAGCCTGATGAAAATCGGCAACGACCTGCGCGTACTCGCTTCAGGCCCACGCAGCGGCATCGGCGAAATCCTGATCCCCGAAAATGAACCGGGTTCCTCCATCATGCCGGGCAAGGTTAACCCTACCCAGATCGAAGCCCTCACCATGGTATGCGCCCAGGTCATAGGCAACGACTCGGCCATTGCCGTCGGCGGCATGCTGGGCCATTTTGAACTGAACGTCTTTAAACCGCTCATGATTACCAACCTCCTCCATTCAGCCCGTCTGCTGGGCGACGCCTGCGTTTCATTTACCAGAAACTGCGCGGCCGGAATCGAACCTAACTACCCGGTTATACAAAAACATCTCGAAAATTCCCTTATGCTCGTCACAGCCCTGAACCCCCATATTGGTTACGAAAACGCCGCCAAAATTGCCAAAAAGGCACATAAGGAAGGAAAAACTCTCCGGCAGGCCGCCATTGAACTGGGCCTTGTAACCGATGAGCAGTTTACCCAGTGGGTCGACCCGAAAAAAATGGTCTGAACAATTCCTTTTTTCGTCGGAAAACTGCTTCACCGGCGCTGTAATTACCAAAGCAACAGCCGGTAATATGTTGGGCGACATTGTTTAGTGGCGATTTTACCCTATTTTTGCCGCGCACTTTCAGCTGAACATTATGCCTCAGGAAAAACTGTTTCAGGAATTCCCGCCAATCTCCACGGCCGAATGGGAAGAAATTATCCGGAGCGAACTCAAGGGCGCTGATTACGAAAAAAAACTGATCTGGAAAACCAGGGAAGGATTTAACGTAAAGCCATACTATCGTTCTGAAGATCTGGACGGCCTGACCTTTTACAGGTCGCTTCCCGGAGAATTTCCTTTTGTACGGGGTAATTCCCCTGAATACAAAGGATGGAAAATCCGCCAGAACATCTGGGTTGACAATCCGTCGGAAGCAAATGCCCGGGCCACAGCCCTGCTTTCAGGCGGTGTTGATTCCCTTTGTTTCTGTTTTTCGAAGGATGCCATAACCCGCTTCCTGAACCGCGAATCGTTCAGCCTCCTGCTCAGAAACCTTCCTCTTACCACCATCGAGCTTCATTTTGCGGTTCAGGACCGCACCCGGGACGCCCTTACCCTTCTCAAGGAATTTGCCCTGGATAACCACATTGACCATCGCGAAATTCATGGCACGTTCGATTTCAACGTCCTGGGCAACCTTACACTTACAGGAAAATTTTTCGAATCGGAGGCCGGCGACTGGTCAAGGCTCATCATGGCTGTCCAGAAGGCAGAGAAACATTTTCCGGGAGTGAAGACAATCGAAATTGACGGCAGTATTTTCCGCAATGCAGGTTCGCTCATAGTGCAGGAACTGGCTTTCAGCCTTTCGATGGCCTGCGAATACCTGTCCGTCCTCACCTCCAAAGGCGTAAGTGCCGGAGAAGTACTGCGAAACCTTCATTTCACGTTTTCCACCGGCCCTGTTTATTTTCTGGAGATAGCCAAGCTGAGGGCGGCCCGCATGCTCTGGGCGCTCATCAGCCGCGAATGGGATAAACCGTCAGGTTCGGGCGAACGAATGTACCTTCATTCCCGTTCGCTCCTCTGGAACAAAACGATTTACGACCCTTACGTCAACATGCTCCGGAACACCACCGAAGCCATGGCCGCCGTTATCGGCGGCTGTGATTCTCTCACCATCCTTCCGTTTGATGCATGCTACCGCACGCCCGATGATTTCTCCGAACGGATGGCCCGGAATGTACAGCTCATTCTGAAAGAAGAAGCATCGTTCGGAAAAGTTGCCGATCCCGCCGCCGGCTCCTGGTTTATTGAAAACCTTACCAGCCTTCTGGCCGAATCTGCCCTTGAGCTGTTCAAGGCAACGGAAGCGCGCGGAGGGTATCTGGCCTGCCTGAAGAGCGGTTTTATCCAGGATCAGATAGCCGAAGCGGCCGGCCAGTACACATCAGCCCTTTCAGCCCGTAAGGAAGTGCTGGTTGGCACAAACCAGTACCCCGACGCAGGGGAACAGGTGCTCAACACCATTTCTGAAGAAATTGCTTTTCCGCGGCCCAGGTCCAATCACTCCGCCGTAAGGCCTCTTCCTTCCTACCGCGCCGCAGAAGAATTTGAGAAGATGCGGCTGGCAACCGAGAAATCCGGTTCCCTGCCCGTGGTATTTCTGCTATCAACCGGCGACCTGGCCATGCGCCTTGCCCGGGCGAACTTTTCAGCCAACTTCTTCGCCGCCGCCGGCTTCCGTATTGTGAACAACGCCGCCTTCGACAATGTAAGGGATGGCATCGATGCCGCCCTGAAAGCTTCAGCCAGCATTATCGTGCTTTGCAGCAGTGATGAGGAATACGCCCGGCTTGCTCCCGGGGCTCAGGAATACCTTGCCTCTCTAACACCAGACCCGGCTAACCGCCCCCTGCTGGTTGTTGCCGGCGCTCCTCCCTGTATGGATGACCTGCGGGCCAAAGGAATCACCCGTTTTATACACGTCCGTTCCAATCTACTTGAAACCCTTATCCAGTTTCAATCCGAACTGGGAATCATTTAAATCTGAACGTATGCGACCTGATTTCAGCCATCTTTCCCTGAAAGGCATCGACACCGGATCACGCAACGCGCCTTCCGCACAGGCCCTCTGGAAAACACCGGAAAACATTGCGGTGAAAAGCCTCTATACCGAAAACGACATGGCACAACTCGAACACCTCGGATACGCCGCAGGACTTCCTCCCTTTCTCCGGGGCCCTTACGGAACAATGTACATTCTGAAACCATGGACCATACGACAGTATGCCGGTTTTTCAACCGCCGAGGAATCGAACGCCTTTTACCGGCGCAACCTGGCAGCCGGCCAGAAAGGCCTTTCCGTAGCATTCGACCTGGCTACCCACCGGGGATATGATTCCGACCACGAACGGGTTGTCGGCGATGTCGGAAAAGCCGGCGTGGCCATTGATTCGGTACTTGACATGAAAATTCTCTTCGACGGCATTCCCCTCGATAAAATTTCGGTTTCCATGACCATGAACGGAGCCGTGCTTCCCGTCATGGCATTCTACATTGTCACCGCACTCGAACAGGGAGTAAAACCCGAACAGCTCAGCGGCACCATCCAGAACGATATTCTCAAGGAATTTATGGTGCGCAATACCTACATCTATCCACCCGATGCCTCCATGCGGATTATTGCCGATATTTTCCGGTACACGTCGAAACACATGCCCAAATTCAATTCCATCAGCATCTCGGGGTATCATATGCAGGAAGCCGGGGCTACTGCCGACCTGGAACTGGCCTATACACTTGCTGACGGACTGGAATACATTCGTACCGGCCTTCAGGCAGGAATTGACATTGATGATTTTGCCCCGAGGCTTTCCTTCTTTTTTGCCATCGGGATGAACCATTTTATGGAAATTGCCAAGCTTCGTGCGGCCCGGCTCCTGTGGGCCAAAATTGTACGCGGGTTCAACCCGAAGAATCCCAGATCAATGGCTTTGCGTACCCACTGCCAGACCTCAGGCTGGAGCCTTACCGAGCAGGATCCCTACAACAACGTTGCCCGTACCTGTATTGAAGCCATGGCGGCCGCTCTTGGCCATACCCAGAGCCTCCACACCAACGCCCTTGACGAAGCCATTGCCCTGCCAACCGATTTTTCGGCCCGCATTGCCCGCAATACCCAGATTTACCTCCAGGAAGAAACCGGCATCACCCGGGTAGTCGACCCCTGGGGCGGTTCGTGGTACGTGGAATCACTGACCCATGAACTGGTGCACCGGGCCTGGAATCTGATTACCGAAATCGAAGAACTGGGCGGAATGGCAAAAGCCATTGAAGCCGGCATACCCAAAATGCGCATCGAGGAAGCCGCCGCCCGCCGGCAGGCCCGCATCGACTCAGGCCAGGACATCATTGTCGGCCTTAACAAATACCAGGCTCCTTCCCGGGAACCCATGTCCATACTCGAAGTGGACAACTCGGCCGTACTGGAAGCTCAGCTCCGCCGCCTGAAAAAACTTAAAGCCGAACGAAACCAGGCTGAGGTTGAACAGGCGCTGAACCAGATTACCCGCTGCATGGAAACCGGCGAAGGAAACCTGCTGGAACTCTCTGTTATAGCCGCACAAAAAATGGCCACATTGGGAGAAATCTCCATGGCAATTGAAAAAGTTACCGGTAGATACAAAGCCATGACCAAATCAGTTTCAGGGATCTATTCTTCGGAAGCCAGAGAAGATCCAAAATTCATCAAAGCACGTGAACTGACAGCCCTTTTTGCCGAAAAAGAAGGGCGCCAGCCCCGCATCCTGATTGCCAAAATGGGGCAGGACGGGCACGACCGCGGGGCGAGGGTCGTCGCTTCCGGCTATGCCGATATAGGATTCGATGTGGATATTGGCCCGCTCTTCCAGACGCCGGCCGAAACTGCCCGTCAGGCCGTTGAAAACGACGTCCATGTGGTGGGCGTCTCCAGCCTGGCCGGTGCCCACAAAACCCTGATACCGCAACTGATTGAAGAACTCAGGAAAGCCGGCCGCGAGGATATTCTTGTCGTTGCCGGCGGCGTCATCCCGGCTCAGGATTACCAGTACCTTTTCGATAAAGGCGTGGCGGCCATCTTTGGCCCGGGTACGCCCGTTTCAGAAGCCGCTGTCAAAATTCTCGAAATCCTTCTGAGCCATTTTGAGTAGCTGCCGGGGGAATGTTTCAAAACTTCGTTTTTCGACATCCCCGAAGAAAAATTTATAAATCAGGGTTAACCCCCCTGAAACAAAGTGAAAACAATCATTGGGGCACAGGGGGCATTTTATATACTTAATGTGGGTTTAGGAAATATTCATTACTTTTAATCCCGAAAATGCCTATGCAACAATTCGTCAGTCGCTTCGTCAATTTATAAACAACTTCATCATGGAAAACAATACGATTCAAAAAACCAGTGCAGGGCAGGGCCTCGGTATTGCCGGTCTGGTGCTGGGCATTATTTCCCTTCCCCTGGCGTTTATCCCCTGCATCAACGTTTTTGCAGCCCTGGTTGCTGTCGTTGGCCTGATCCTGAGTGCCATCGGATTTTCGCAGGCCCGTAAACTCAATGGCGCAACCGGCCTGAATCTCGCAGGCCTGATTCTTTCCTCCCTGGCCGTACTGGTTATCCTCCTCTGGATTCTTGTCTTTGCCCGCATCTTCAGCCGCGAAGGGGACTTCCGCAGGGAATTCGACAGAGCCTTTCGCCACGACATACGTAAGGAAACGTTCGAAAATATTGATAAAATTTCCAGGGATCTGGACAAGGATCTTGAACGCGAACTGCAGGAACTGGAAGCAGATACCACCATGCCCGGTTCCGCTTTGTCTGCCGAAGAGTTTGATGCCTTACTCAAGGATTATGAAAGCCTGATCAACGAATACATCAAACTGGCAGAAAAATCAAAACGGAATGATATTTCGGCCGTGTCGGCTTTTGCGCGCATTACCGCCAAAGCGGCTACGGTAAGCGCACGTCTGGCCCTCGCCGCACCGGAAATGTCAGAAGAACAGGTGAAAAAATTCGATGAACTGCAGAAACGCTATGAAGAAGCGCTTAAAAAAGCTTCAGAAAAATAACCGTGCCCCCTTCTGCCCTTTCTTCATATAGTAAAATCAACATTATCCTGCTCATTGTCCTCACAGGAGTGCTCGCGTATTCCGCCATTTTCCCCCCGGCTCCCGATACCCATCCCATTCCTTGCATTCACGAACAGTTGACCGGACAACCCTGCCCCACATGCGGGCTTTCGCGGAGTTTTTCGTCCATGATCCGGCTCGACTTTTTACGGGCAGAACAGTGGAATCCCTTTGGCCCCCGTCTTTTTCTCTTCTTCTTCGTGCAGTGGATTTTTCGTATTGTCTTTCTGATTCTTGCCCTCCGGCTCAGGCTTCATGAGAAAACGGTCATAACGACCGATATCGTCCTGTCGGCAGGAATTTTCTTTTATGCTTACATACCCCTTATCCGAACCCTGTTTCGCTTCTGAACAGATTAGCTGACCGGCGCCCCCCTGAATCCCTTTTCCGTTTTCACAACCTTCCCTTCGCGCACATACGCATCATGCTGAAAAAGCAAACGGTAGCCTTTCTCCGAAGCTTCAAACAAAAAAGCTTCCTTCTCCTGAAGCGTCAGCAAAGGCCTGGTATCGTACCCGCAGACCCAGCTGAGAGGAATATGGGCCATAAAGGGCAGTAAGTCCGATACAAAGACCATTGTTTCCTTCCCGTCCGACAAAAAAGGCACCAGCAAACCGGCAGTATGGCCGTGAAACATCCTTAGCGAAAATCCGGGGACAAATTCCCCTTCCTTCTCAATGAACTCAAGACGACCAGCTTCATGCAGCGGCAGGAAGTTTTCCGGCCGGTAGGAAGGCCGTTCCCGCACATTGGGGTGAACAGCCCACTCCCATTGCTGTCGGCTCACATAATACCGGGCATTGGGAAAAGCCGGCACCAGATTCCCCTGCGCATCATAAACAACCGCACCCCCGCAATGATCAAAATGCAGATGCGTCAGAACAACATCCGTAATATCTTCCGGCATCAGGCCCTGTTCCTTCAGCGAACCCTGCAGGGTTGCCTCCCCGTTCAGATAATAATGGCTGAAAAACTTTTCATCCTGCTTGTTCCCTATGCCGGTATCAACCAGAATCTTCCGAGTTCCTGCTTCTACCAGCAGGGAACGCATGGCCATGTTGCACAGATTCTGGTCATTGGCTTTGTACTGCACACTCCATAACGACCTGGGAACAACGCCGAAAATGGCTCCTCCGTCCAGCATAAAATTCCCTGTTTCCAGCAGGGTTATTTTCATATTTTCCATTCGGTCAAAAGATTGCGTGATGGTTTTACTTCGAGTTCTTGTTTTGGCAAAAATAACATGCACCATCCGGCAGTGAATAACGTTTTATTTTCCGTAATGTTCAGATGCAACAAGGGAAAAGATACTACTTTTGAAGCCAAAATCAGGAACCGATGAACCAGTTGCCCCGCATCCATTTTATTGCCATAGGAGGAAGTATTATGCACAGCCTGGCCATTAACCTGCATCTGCGGGGATATACTGTCACTGGGTCTGACGACGAAATATTCGAACCATCGCGAAGCGACCTCCTGCGGCATGGGCTTCTGCCGCAAGAACAGGGCTGGTTCCCTGAAAAGATTCACCGCGGCCTCGATGCCGTTATTCTCGGCATGCACGCACGGAAAGACAACCCCGAACTTCAGGAAGCAATCCGCATCGGTGTCCCGGTTTTTTCATTCCCGGAATATTTCTACCGCCAGACCCAAAAGGCAAAACGTATTGTCATTGCCGGAAGCCATGGTAAAACTACCATAACTGCCATGGTGATGCATGCATTGCTGACGGAAGGAATCGTTTTCAGTTACCTGATCGGTTCCCATGTTCCCGGATTTGAGCACCAGGTATGGATTGAGCCGGAAGCTGAGCTGGCAGTGATGGAAGGAGATGAATACCTGAGTTCCCCTCTTGATAACCGGCCGAAATTCCTTCACTATCATCCCCATATTGCCCTGATCAGCGGAATTGCCTGGGACCATATGAACGTATTTCCCCGGTTCGAAGAGTATGTGAATGCCTTTGCCACGCTTATACAAAATATAGAACCTGCCGGAACCCTCGTTTTTTGCGATGATGACGAAAACCTGCGGCAGGTTTCCTCTTCGTTGCGACCTGACCTGAAAAAGATCCCGTACAATACCCTCCCTTATCGTATGGTTCAGGGAAAAACCATCATCCAGCATGCCGCCCGGTCATTTGAAACGGAACTCTTTGGCCGGCACATGATGCAAAATATGTCCGGAGCCATGCTGGTAGCTCAGGAAGCCGGCATCAGCCCCGGCAATTTCCTCGCATCCATGCAAACCTTCAGGGGCGCGGCAAAAAGACTGCAGAAAGTGTATGACAATACAAAGTTTACGGTTTTTATGGATTTCGCCCACGCTCCTTCCAAGGTAAAAGCATCTGTTGCCGCGGTAAAAGAATACGACCCGGGCCGGAAAGTAATTGCCTGCCTGGAGTTGCATACCTATAGCAGTCTGAATAAGGCCTTTCTTCCCCTCTACAGGGGAACGCTGGATGAAGCCGACTTTCCTGTGGTCTTTTACAGCCCTTCAGCCCTTGAACACAAGAAGATGCCCGAACTCTCAGCCGATGATGTGTACGATGCGTTTCAATGCCCGCAACTGAAAGTATTTACCCAAGCCAGCCGCCTGGAAGACTACCTGCTTTCCCATGCAGATAATGGGTTTACACTTCTGCTCATGTCGTCAGGCAACTGGGGAGGAATGGAGGCGGACAAACTTATTAATAAGATTATCAACAAGTTAAACCTCTGAAACCAAAAATTTTCGGCAAGGTGCTTGCAGAAAAAGAAAAAAATGTACCTTTGCACGCCCAAAGTTCTTTATACATAATGGCCCGTTCGTCTAGGGGTTAGGACGTCAGGTTTTCATCCTGGTAACAGGGGTTCGATTCCCCTACGGGCTACATGTTCACAAGCAAACCCTGCTCATACGGCAGGGTTTTTTGTTGTTGACCTATTGACAGCCGGTTGGGCCAACCGGCCAGCATTCATTCCGGGAATATCAAAAGACAAAGTTCTGAAATTTGGTTTATATAGTGCCACAAAAACAGCCCTGAAAGGGCGATATTATTGCAGAATCAAGCCACAGAACCCCGAAGGGGCGATATTATAAGCTATTTGATAGATTTTCATAATGCCACCCCTTCGGGGTTCCAATACATTCTCCTTATACCGTTTTCTACAATAATGCCATCCGTTCAGGATTGGATCAGAATTGCATAACATTTCAGAATGTGAATCAAGACGTTATAGTATTAGTCGGGATAATACATAAATAGTAGGAGTGAAGCAAACTAAGGTGTTGCAGGCTGAATTGCAAAGCCGGCATCCGGGCAAATCCCGCTGAAACGAAGTGAAAGCGGCCCTTGCGGCACATTGCGAATAATCCAATTCGCAATGTGGATTTATCATAAGCAGATTGGAAAATTTTTGTACATTTACGCCGCAAAAATCTGCTGCACAACATAAATCAGAGGGAACGCAAGGCGCCGTAATGAACTTAAAATCAATTGATAGCCAGGAAAGAAAAACTTTTAAATCCGACCAAAGCACCTGACTTCAGCAATCAAAACATGGCGAAGAATCACATATGCAGCTCAACGGAACCCGGCAGGAGAGACCGGCGCACTGAGAGGCTATGTTTCCGGCACACTGCATAAAACCAGCAAAGCAAAAAAGGTTTCAGCATGGATATAAACGGAAAAATCTTCCAGGAGTTTCTGGCACGCAATGAACGCTATGCCCAGCAGTTTACGCGGGAGGCAGCCAAGACACAGCATGCCAAGGGTAAGCTTACCGCCCATGAACGGATCAGCCTTCTCTTTGATCAGGGCACATTTGAGGAGATTGACGCCTTTTCTTTATCGGCCGACGCAGGCTTTGGAAAATCCATTAAGGCATTTGGCGACGGCGTGGTGATAGGACATGGAAAAATCAACGGCCGGCTGGCTTTCTGCTATGCCCAGGACTTCACCATCATGGGAGGGTCGCTCGGGTCAGTGCACGCCCGGAAAATTCAAAAAGTGCAGGATTTAGCCCTTAAAACCGGCACCCCCCTCATCGGCCTCATTGACTCAGGAGGGGCCCGGATTCAGGAAGGAATCGCCAGCCTGGCTGGCTATGCAGGCATCTTCTACCGCAATGTTCAGTCCTCAGGCGTCATCCCTCAGATATCAGTTATTATGGGGCCTGCGGCAGGAGGCGCTGTCTATTCACCGGCTATTACCGATTTTGTGTTCATGACCAACAAAACCAGCTACATGTTTGTTACCGGTCCGAATGTGGTGAAAGAGGTGCTCAACGAAGATGTTACATTTGAAGATCTGGGCGGAGCAATGATTCACGCACGGAAAAGCGGAGTAGCCCATTTTGTTTATGATGATGAAGAAAACACCATCCTGGGTGTAAAAAGGCTCCTGTCCTACCTTCCATCCAACAACATGGAAGATCCCCCGTTTGCCGATACCGAAGATCTGGGCTTCCGCAGGGAGGAAAAACTCCGCGCACTGATCCCTGACGACCCGAATAAGGCCTACGATGTGAAAGATATAATCAGACTGATTGTCGATAAGGGGCGCTTTTTTGAAGTTGCTGAATACTTTGCTGAAAATGTGGTCGTAGGCTTTGCCCGCCTGGCGGGACATACCATCGGCATTGTAGCCAACCAGCCCAAAGTGCTCGCCGGAGTGCTTGACATAGATTCCTCCGATAAAGCCGCACGTTTTGTAAGATTCTGCGACGCCTTTAACATTCCTCTGCTGGCACTGGAAGATGTTCCCGGTTTTCTGCCCGGCCTGAACCAGGAACATGGAGGCCTGATACGGCACGGAGCCAAACTTCTTTATGCATTTGCCGATGCTACCGTACCAAGGGTAACGGTCATCCTGCGGAAATCATACGGAGGAGCTTACTGCGTGATGAACAGCAAAAACCTCGGAGGCGACTTCAACTACGCCTGGCCTTCAGCCGAAATAGCCGTTATGGGACCCGAAGGCGCTGTGGCCATCCTCTACAAAAAAGAACTGGCCGAAGCAAAAGACCCCAAAAAGCTCAAAAAAGAACTGGCTGCCCGCTACCGGGAAGAAATAGCCAATCCTTACATAGCCGATGAAAAAGGGTTTATCGACGAAGTGATTGATCCTGCCGATACACGGAACAAACTGATTACAGCCTTCGAAGCACTCCGGAAAAAACATGTTACTCCCCCGGAACGCAAACACGGAAACATTCCACTGTAATTCGTCTTCAATTCAGGATGATTATGAAGAAAGAAACCAGAAAAATACAAAGCCTCCTCGTTGCCAACCGCGGTGAAATTGCCATCCGGATAATGAATACGGCAAGGAAAATGGACATCAGAACCTATGCTATCAAAACTTCCAAGGAACCCAACGCACTCTACCTCTCCTATGCCGACGAAATCATAGATTTTACGGAGAACCTGGAAGAAATCTCCGAATTTCTGGATATTGAACGGATCATTGAGGCCGCAAAACAACATAAGATCGATGCCATCCACCCCGGTTACGGTTACCTGGCCGAAAATCCCTACTTTGCCCAGCGGTGTGACGACGAAAAGATCATCTTTATAGGCCCTGCACCCGATGCAATCTACAAAATGGGCAACAAAACCATAGCTAAACAGCTCGCCCGCAAATACAAAGTACCCCTTCTCGAAGGAAGTACAGGCAACGTATCCAGCGTGGCCGAAGCAGTCAAAATTGCCCGGGAAATCGGATACCCTGTCATCCTGAAAGCTGCTGCCGGTGGCGGTGGAAGAGGCATGCGCATCGTGGAAAAAGCTTCCCAGATGGAAAAAATGTTTCGCCTCGCTTCCAACGAAGCCCAGAAAGCCTTTAACGACCCGTCGGTTTTTATCGAAAAATACGTCAGAAATCCCCGCCATATTGAATTCCAGATTCTTGCCGACAAATACGGAAATACCATCCACCTGGGGGAACGTGAATGTTCCATCCAGCGCAAACACCAGAAACTGATCGAAGAATCCCCTTCCATCGCCCTTACTCCTAAACTCCGTGAAAAAATGGGCGAAGCAGCTGTTGCCATCGCCAAATCGGTCCGTTACTACAGTGCCGGCACTGTGGAGTTCCTCCTCGATGCCAACCAGAACTTCTTCTTCATGGAAATGAATACCCGCATCCAGGTGGAACACCCGGTTACCGAAATGGTTACCGGCCTTGACCTGATTGAACAGCAGATCCGCATTGCACAGGACGAAAAACTTGAACTGACCCAGTCGGATGTTAAACTGAAAGGATGGGCTATCGAATGCCGCATCAATGCCGAAGATGTTCAGTCAGGCTTCGCCCCCAACCTGGGAATTATTGAAAAAATCTCCTTCCCGGTGGGTAAAAACATCCGCATCGATACCGGCATCCAGGAAGGGTCCCCCATCACACCCTACTTCGATTCCATGGTGGCCAAACTCATTGTCTATGGCGAAAACCGGACCAAGGCAATCGCCAATATGATCAGCGCCCTGGAAAAATTCCGCATACGGGGCATCAAAACTACCATCCCGTTCCACAAGGCTGTAATGCACAACAAAGCCTTTCAGAAAGGCGACCTCAGCACATCCTTCATTGAAAAAGAACTCCCCCAGCTGTATTACCAGGAACCCGATGAGGAAATGCTGGCGGCCTGCATTGCCGCTCTCGACTATGCGGCTGAAGTGCAGGAACAGGAAGGCTCAAATATTGAAAATACCCTCGGGAAAAACCTTGATCCCTGGGTGTTGAACAAACGCCTCAAATCCATCTGATAACCCGATTAACTTCTTAATTACCTGATTATGGCTTTTGTTTTCAGCTCACGTAAAGACGAACCCCTGTACATTGCCCAGTCATCTACAGGAAATAATTACGTCATAAAATTTGATGCAAAGGGCGAATTGAGGGTTAACAGGAAAATAACCGACCTTACCCTTTCGGAAGAAAACGGATTTACCTACATTCATTACAAAAAGGCCAAATACCCTGTTGAAATACTTGAAAAACATCATAATAAGTATGTAATCCTCATCAACGGCGTGAGCTATACCATTTCGGTTGAAACTCCTTTCTCTTACAAAAGGAAGAAAAAGCTCGACCAGCAGAAAACCGAGTCAAAAACAGAACAGATACTGGCCCCTATGCCGGGTAAAATCATCGAAGTGCTGGTCGATGAGCATACCCACGTCAAGGAAGGCGACAGCATCGCCATCCTTGAAGCTATGAAAATGCAGAACGAGATCATTTCGCACGTTTCGGGAAAAATCAAAAGCATCCATGTGAAAGCCGAAGAGACCGTCAACAAAGACGATGTGATCGTTGAAATAGAAAAATAGAATCACTTTATTTTGTTATTCAGAATTTTCATTAATTTTGTCGCCTCATTTTATGAACAGAAAAATTTAATAGCACATGGCAAACCATAAATCTGCTGAAAAGAGAATCCGCCAGACAAAGGCAAGAAGGACGGAGAACAGATATTACAGTCGCACAGCACGTAACGCTGTAAAGAAACTGCGCAGTACCACAAGTAAGGAAGAAGCGGCTCAAATGCTTCCCAAAGTAACATCCATGCTCGATAAACTGGCCAAGAAAAATGTAATCCATCCCAATAAGGCCGCCAACCTGAAAAGCTCCCTTACCAAGCATGTTAATGCTTTGAGCTGACAGGAAAATAAGATAGTGTCCATCCCTGTAACCGTTGATGCCAGAAGGCATCAACGGTTTTTTTTCATCACCGGACCCTGAGAAGAGCCTTCAGATAATCCGCAGAACTTTTTCCGACCATCACATCCCATCAAACGACTTATTTCGTCTTTCCTCGCTCAAGAAAAGCGGCCACCATTCTCAGTTCTCCCCAGCTCACCAGATCGCCCAGTTCGTCCTTGACCGGCTTGAGCTGATAGTTTCCCTTCCGCCGGAAGCATTCCTCGATCTGCCGGATCTTTTCTTCGGGCACCAGCCCTTCAATACCTATC
>JAAYUG010000203.1 GCA_012517825.1 Bacteroidales bacterium
ATTTGCTCCAGATTGTTTCTGAACGAAAAGAGCTACGGCCCTTGTACCATTTGTACGTGCTATTTCGTCTTTTTCTTTAAGATCGTCTGTCACCGTTGCAATATCTGCAAGGCGAACAATCTGTCCGTTGACCGAACTGAGTACAGTTTTACGTATATCTTCGGCAGAAGTAAAGGCTTCGGGTATTTTAACCGAAAAGTCGTGATCTCCTGTTTTGATAACCCCACCCGGAATACTGGTATTTTGAAGTTTCAGCGCTTCGGTGACGCGGGCAATGCTGAGGTGATAAGCCTGCATTTTGAATGGATCCACTTCAATACGGATCTCTCTTGTTGGCTGAGCAATATAAAGAACTGTACCAACGCCTTCCACTTTACGCAAAGGAGAAGAAATATTGTCTTCAATGATTTTTTCTATGGCCGGATAACTTTCATTTGCGGTGATACCGTAAATAACAACCGGCATCATAGCGTTATTCAGTTTCATGATATAAGGCTGACGCGCTTCTGCCGGCAAATCCGATTTAACGAGTTCAACCAGATCGCGTGCATTATTGGCAGCATCAGTAACATCGGTTCCCCAGTTAAACTGAAGGGAAATCAATGAAACGTTTTCGCGTGAAATGGATGAAATTTTTTTCATGCTTTGTGCTCCGGCCAGCACGCGTTCAAGAGGACGTGTAACCTGCTGTTCCACTTCTTCAGCTGAAGCTCCCGGATAAATTGTAATAATTGTCAGTGACGGAAGTTCAATATTGGGAAGGACATCACGCGGAAGAAAAAAATAGGAAACGGTACCCATAACCAATACCGCCACAAATGCCATCAGGGTGGATACGGGTCTGTTAACGGCTATCTTTGGAAGTCTCATTTTTCAATGTTTTTTAAACAACGGTTTATAAAAGATTTATTCATCAATTTACCTGTGGATTCTTGCGGGTATTATTATTTGTCAGCAAGAATAACCGGACAGTTTTCATATAGTTTGTCTTTCCCCGTAATGGCCACCAGGCTGCCCGGTTCAATATCATGCACCACGGTCAATCCATTCCTGCTGGCAAGTCGTTCAACTTTTATTTCATGGGCCTTGTTATCCCTGATTACGAAAACGGATTCAATGGAGCTGCCCTGCCGGTTGTAAATAGCATTGTCTGGTATTATGATTCCTTTAACAGGAGGAAGGTTGATAAAAACATAAGCAGACATTCCGGGAAGAAGAGTGAAGTTTTTGTTGGCACAGACGGCTTCAACGGTGGCCGAACGGGTAATTGTTGAGACAATTGGCTTGATGGACGATACGCGGGCATGAAATGTATCGGCAAGAGCCGGGCAAACGAAGGAGATTCCAGTACCGGGCTTTACAAAACGGAGGTCCCGCTCATTCACTTCAAATACTACCTTAATCTGATCGGTCTGAATGATTTTTACAAGTCCGGATGTCATTGAGTAACCCGGCTCAAGAGGCAGGGAGAAGAAATAGTTTTCCCCCTCTTTTACAAGATATTCAGCAACTATGCCATCAAAGGGAGCTGTGATGCGGGTATTCTTACGAAGCATTTCTGTTTTTTCAACGGTCGCATCATACATGGCTTTCACGTGGTCATATTCCTGCTGGGTTACGCTCCCTTTTTCCAGAAGCCTTTTAACCCTTTCAAAATCTTTTGAAACGGCAATCCGCTCGGCCTCAGCTTGTGTGTAAAGTTCTCCTGACATTTCCGCCAGAAGAGCGCCTTTCTTCACGAAATCGCCTTCACGGACATAATATTTTTCAACTTTTCCAGGAAGAGTTGCACCAACATTAGCTTCCCTGAATGCCTTCACAGTTCCCGAATATTCATTCACCGGCGAGATTTCTCCTTCTGCTGCGACAACAGTTTTTACTCTGATACTCTCTTCGGTTTTTTCGGGGATGGTATTTTTCGACCTGCATCCGCTCATCAGTGAAACAAAAAGTACCGTAAGAAATATTATCTGCTTTTTCATAGATAAAAAGTTTAAAATCATGTTATTAGTAATTTGATGCCTTAATTTCTGGGT
The DNA here is from genome assembly GCA_012517825.1 of Bacteroidales bacterium. Lineage (NCBI taxonomy): Bacteria > Pseudomonadati > Bacteroidota > Bacteroidia > Bacteroidales > Bacteroidales bacterium. The sequence continues at coordinate 2,037 of JAAYUG010000203.1, forward strand.
ATATGGAAACAGAGAGATTTTTATTTGCTGGCGGTTTCTGCCGTCAATGATCCGGTAGCTTTAGCCAATTTGATTTCAGAAAGTTTGCATTCGGTCTGAGCTTCAATTTTTTCTGACCAGGCCTGTTGATAAAGTAGTTGAGCTTCGAGTAAGTCGGTAACTTTCAACATGCCTTCGTGGAATTTGTCGGTGCAGAGTTTCATGTTTTCCTCAGCCTGCTGAAAATTCCGGTCGGCAATGGAAGCTTTTTTAACGGCTTCTTTCCATGAGAACCAGAGTTGGTGGATTTCCAGATTAACCATTGATGCAGCTTCGTCGTACTGATTCCGGGCAGCTTCTTCCTGAAGATGTGCAGCTTTGAGGGTATTGTATCGTTCGCCCCAATGGAACACCGGCACATTGAATACCACACCAATGTTGACATCCTGTCCGAAATTATGGGAAAGACCATCAAAGGGATTGGGATTAAGCCATACCGAATTGACAGTAAGACCGAGGTTGGGCATAAAGCGCGAACGCATCAGCCCTGTGTTGTGGTGGGCAAGGTCAACGGTGTTCTTAAGTATCATAAGTTCAGGTCTTTGCAAATAGGCTGTCTGAACCAAACTGTCTGCAACAGGCAGAATGGGAGAGATAGACAGGGAGTCAGAAGGTACCAGATCGGAATTCAAAGGAAGTCCCGTGATACGGCATAATGCCATGGATGCGAGTTTTTCACCGTTCTGTGCTTTCAGCAGTTGCAGTTCGGCGTCTTCCCTCTTGACTTCCACTTTGAGCACATCCGTCTTTGTAATAATTCCTTCCGCATAGTAGTTATTCACATCCTGAGAAAGCTGTTCCAGGAGGGAGAGGTATTTGCGTGCGAGGATGACTTTTTCCCTGACGGAAACCAATGTCCAGTAGTAATATTCGGTATTGTAGAGCACGTCAGAAACCTGATAATTTCTGGCCGATAGGGCAATCTGATGATTTACCTTTGCCATTTTCCAGGTTTCGAGCACCTTTCCTCCGGTGAATATTGGTTGAACAATACCGGCATTTACCATCCATACATTGCGGAAATCGAACGTCATGGCGGAAGCAGGCATCCAGGCATATTCTTTGAATACCGGATGGCCTGAGGCATCCATAAGGGGTTGATGGGTTACAGGATTAAAGGCAAGGAATGTCGGGGCAATGGAAGGATCCTGAAATGCAGCGGGATTGATTTTGCCTTCCTGGGTAAGAGCTGTATAAGGGACTATCGGCAGAAACTGGTCTTCGCCGAAGAGTTTAATATCGCGGTTCAAACGGGTATATGTTCCGTTGATACTTGCATTCGGCAAAAAGTTGGTAAACGCTGCCTTACTGAGCGATTTTGCTGCATCAGCCTGCATTTGAGCTGATTTCACAAGATAATTCTGTTCGATGGCCCTTTTCCGGCATTCATCCAGAGAAATATATGTCTGGCTTGAAGCGGAATAGAATAGCGAAGCAAGTGAAAGAACACAAAAAATTAGAATAATACGACCATTTGATTTAAAAGGTCGAATTTGATTCGTGAACACTCTTTTCATATCTTTCATTTTTACATTCATACATTAAATAAAATAATAAATAGACTAAAAAAGACGAAAAGTCGAAAAATAGGCAAAAAAAATTAGCGATTTAGTATACCATAAAACAGAACATTTAATAAATCGTTCATTCTTTCTTCGGTGTCTTTTCGCACACCAGACCAGAACAAAGGAACTTCAAGTCCTTTCAGGGCAGTTACGATGGCCGTTGCTGTAAGGAGGGTATCCTCAATCCGGAAAACTCCTTTATCCACACCTTCCTGTAAAATATCCTGTAACATATGAATTTCTTCCCGGTCATATTTCTGCCGGAATTTTTCGATGGAGGCAAGATGCGCAACAACTTCGGTTCGAATGGCATTGTAAACATTGGAAAGCTTGCTGAAGATACGCATACGTACCTCAACAAACCGGCGGAGTTTTTCCTGGGGAGTATCAGCCTGGGAAATTGCTCTGACAAGTTCCCTTCGCAGGATTTCTGTTTCGCGGTCTATTACTGCTTCGTAAATTTCTTCCTTGTTTTTGAAATAGTAATAGATTGAACTCTTCCCTTTGCCCATTACGCGGGCAATTTCGTCCATCGTCGTTTTACGGAAACCGTATTTACTGAAAATACGGCTGGCCGTTTCTATGATTTGATCCCGTATCTCGAGTCGTGCCGTCATCTGATTCGACTATTTGATAAAAACGGTCCAAAAGTACATAAATTTTTTAATTGTATATACAAAAAGCAAAAAAAAATTTTACAGTCGCCAGTCAATTTCCTGAAAACCATGGAGTTTAAGTAATTCGTTTGTGCGGGAAAAATGACGGCAGCCAAAAAAACCGTTGGCTGAATAGGGAGAAGGGTGAGCGGCTTTAAGCACATAATGCCTGTTCAGGTCGATGAGGGTTTCCTTGGCCTGGGCGTGTTTCCCCCAGAGGAGAAAAACGACATGCTCTTTTTTTTCCGAAATCTTACGAATCACGTTATCGGTGAATATTTCCCATCCTTTTCCGGTATGGGAAAAGGGTTTATTTGCGCGAACCGTAAGGGTGGCGTTCAGCAGCAGAACGCCCTGTGCGGCCCAGCTTTGAAGATTCCCGTGCGACGGGAACGGTATGCCCAGATCAGATTGCAGTTCTTTAAAAATGTTGATCAGGGAAGGCGGTGGTTTGATTCCGTGAGGCACTGAAAAGCAAAGTCCATGTGCCTGTCCTTCCCCATGGTATGGGTCCTGGCCAAGAATAACCACCTTAACCTGATCAAAAGGGGTGCTGTTGAATGCGTTGAAAATCAGCGGACCGGGAGGATACACCCGGAAGTGTTTTTTTTCTTCAACCAGAAAATCTTTCAGGGCAGAAAAATAGGGGGCTTCAAACTCGTCTCGCAGAACTTCCAGCCAGCTTTCATGGATTTTCGGGTTCACTTCTCCCATACCGCACAAAAGTTTCGATTAAAAGAAGTAGTTCCTCAGGCAGAGATAAGTTTTCTGATGCGGTCATCGAGTGCCTGCTGATCCTGGGTGAAACTGGCGAGGCCGGCAAGGTTGAGAAGGGTGTCGGGGGCCAGTTTTTTCTGCCGTATTTCTTTTTCCCAGCGGGCAAACTTTGGGATCTTGCCGTCGGAAGCGATGAACTGTTTTTCCTCTTCGCTCAGTGGAGGAAAAAGATCAGAAAGTCCTGCTTCATGTGCTTTTCTTATAATTTCTCTGCCGGCAGAAGGAGGATTTGCATCAATTTCTTTTGCCAGAGACACTTCGGCATCGCTTACTTCCCAGAACTTTTCAACCAGTGTATTTTTGCCGGACTCGTTAAGAGGGACAGGGTAAACAGTATTGAGGCGCGAAGAGAAATTTCCGCTGAGGTTTTTTCTTCCGTCGGCAGCTACTTTTACCGGTATGGTGAACACATCCACACCAGCCAGTTTTTCAAGCTGGTCGGCACTTCGCAACGAAGCAGCTATGAGGCGGGTAGCGACTTTTCTTCCTTCATTCAGTTTGGTGATCCATTGCTGACTCGAAAGGACAGCTCTTTCACCGGCACCTGAACCATCGCCAAGGTTGTTGTCTTTGAGATAGGCTCCGATCCGGCCAAGAAAAACGTTTAAATAGCGGGGTTTGGCAATTAATGAAACCAGAACATTCTGCCTGGCTGAAAATTCAAGGGTAAAATTTACAGGGATACCTTCTTCACCCAGCTTTCTTGCTCCCAGTAAGCCTTCTGCTGTGTAGGGAACCTTGATGATAAATTTCTCCGGTTGTATCTTATGAAACCGTTTTCCGTAAGCAACAATGGCATCAATATCGTACGCTGTATCGGTGTGCAGTTCTACGCTTACATATCCGCCGAACCTTTTTACAAGGCGCAGGCCATGGCGTGCATTCAGCATGAAAGAAATTTCCTGCACCTGCTCCTGCAGGGGGAGGCTGCCCACAACCTTTTTTGCCCTCACAATGAAGTCGTCATAGATGCCCTTCTGGATTTCCATATTCAGAAGGGTGTTGTTGGTAGTGAGGGCTGTCATTTCGGCCGTCCAGATTTTGGCCGCTTCTTCCATGTCGCCGGTATCAAGCCATATTTCCGTACCGGTTGCTTTCAGGGCCGACCAGAAGGGATCAGGGCGGGTCTGAAGAGGCTCGTCATCAATTTGTTCCTGTAAAAATTCAAATACCAGAGCTTGCAAATAATCATTCATACGATGTTGAAGTTTAAATGGAATTATTGGTTATTTCACGAAATACTTCTTCCAGGTTTTTCTCTTTGCGTTGCAGGGAAAGGACAACCAGTCCGCGTTCAACGGCAAAGGCAAACAGGGTTGACCGGATATCGGGTTCGGTAGCACCGGAGATGACCCACCGGTACTCGCCCGCCTTTCTTACTGCTGAAACACCGGGGACCGAGAGAAGTTCCTTTTCAGAAAGTATTCCGTTAAGTTCGACAAGTATTGTCTGCTGGCCGGGTTCACTTTCCGAAAGCATGGCCGAGGTATCCCCTTCGGCGGCCAGTTTTCCCCTGTTAATGATGATGATGCGGTGGCAGATTGCTTCTACTTCCTGCATAATATGGGTTGAAAGAAGAACCGTTTTGTTGGCAGAAAGTTCTGAAATCAGATTACGGATTTCCACGATCTGGTTCGGATCCAGTCCGGAAGTCGGTTCATCGAGAATCAACACTTCCGGATCATGAAGAAGGGCCTGCGCCAGGCCAACACGTTGCCGGTACCCTTTTGAGAGCATACCGATCTGCTTATGCTGTTCGGGTGAAAGCCCTGTCTGTTCAATAATTTGTTCAACTCTGCGGCGAATATCGGATGCAGGAAAATAAATTCCAGCTACAAATGACAGATATTCACGAACGTACATATTATAATAAAGGGGATTGTTTTCCGGCAGGTAGCCGATTTTTCGCCGGGCTTCCAGGGGCTCCTGTGCAACATCGTGCCCGCAAACAAAAACGCTGCCGGCATCGGGTGCAAGATATCCGGTAATTATTTTCATCATGGTACTTTTCCCCGCTCCGTTTGGCCCCAGAAAACCAAGAATCTCCCCCCGCTCGGCAGTAAAGCTTACATCATCAAGAGCCTTCTGGTTTCCGTACTTTTTAGTTACATGCTGTACCTGGATTGACATAGTCTTTTGCTTGCTTTATGAAAGACAAAAATAACCATTTCATGGAGTGATGGAAAATAATCTGAATTCTGGCATTAAAATTGAAAGCTTTAATTTTGAAAAATATACAGCTTTTCTATCTTTGTCAAGTTTCAAAAAAAAGGGAATATGAAGATGAAATCAATTGTAACCGGAATTCTTATCGTTCTGGCGCTTTTGTATGGTCGTACTGCAGGTGCCCAGACGCTCAAGGAGGCCTATGATGAATACAATGCTGCCATCGCGCTGCTCGAAACAGACAAGGCAGCGGCAGTTCAGCAGTTCGAAAAGGCGGTTGCCCTCTGTGAAGCAATAGGGCCGGATGCTGATTCCCTCAAAATGGGAATTGTTGCCAACCTGCCGTCATTGTATTACGATCTGGCCTATGATTCCTATAAGAATAAGAAAATGGAGGAAGCTCTTGCCCGTTTTCAGAAAACGGTAGAAGTGGCGAAAAAATATGGGGATGAAAAAACACAAAAGAAAGCGGAGGATGTTGAGCCTCAGCTTTACTATGCCATAGGTACCCAGTTTTATAAAGAAAACAATTTTGACAAGGCACTGGAAAACCTTAATGAGGCCGTCAAACTTGATCCGGCATTTGCAAGGGCCTGGCTGGTTATTGGATTAATTTACCGGAAGAAGGAAGACATTAACCAGGTAACCGGCGCCATGGACAAGGCCATTGAAGCTTCAAAAGCTGACAATGATCAGAAGACATCTGATCAGGCGAAGAAAGTTGCCCGTGATTTCCTGCTTATTAAGGCCAACCAGGAGAACAAGAAACAGAATTATTCACAGGCATTGGATTACCTGAATAAAGCCCTGGAATATGATGATCAATTTTCGGATATATATTATTTGTTTGCCGTTATTTATAATAAACAGTCAAAATGGCAAGATGCAGTGAATGCCGGCGAAAAAGGGCTGAAGTTAGCTGCTCCGGCTGATGCCGGCAAAATACAGTTTGAACTGGGTACTGCCTATATGGGCCTGAACCAGAATGAAAAGGCCTGTTCGGCATTCCGTGAAGCGATGAAGGATAAAAATTTTGAGGCAAGTGCCAAATACTATATTGAGCAGAAGCTCAAATGCCAGTAAGCTGGTCTGAGGCAAATGATTCGCGCAAGGCTGGCAGAAAAGTCTTGCGCGAATTTTTTTCCGGGCGATTCATGCTAATTTTGCATCAATTTTTTGCCTGTGGGTACATTTCTTTTCGATTCGGTTGTTTTTGGTCCGGTTTTCAGCAGAAGACTCGGCAGGTCGCTGGGGATTAACCTCCTTCCCGACACCGCCAAAATATGCAATTACGATTGTGTATACTGTGAATGCGGTTGGTCTTCGCAAAAGAAGGAGCATCATGCCAGGTTGCATAAGGTTTCTGAGGTGGTTTCAGAGCTTGAAAAAACACTTCGCTCATTCAGCATGGAAGGCAAGGGGATTGATACGATTACCTTTGCAGGAAACGGAGAACCCACTCTCCACCCCTCCTTTAAGGAGATTATGGATGAAGTAATCCGTCTTCGGGATTCCTATTATTCTGCTGCAAAAATTGCTGTTCTTTCCAATGCCAGCAGGGTACATATTCCGGAAATAAGGGAAGCCCTGATGAAAGCTGATCTCAATATTCTGAAGCTGGATACGGCTGTTGAAGATACCTTCAGGATGATCAACAAACCTCCTGCGGGCTTTACGTTGCATCATCTGTTGCAAAATCTTTCCCTTTTCAGAAAAGGACTGATTATCCAGAGTTTGTTTGTGAGGGGCATAGCCGAAGGCAAATATGTAGATAATACCACTGAAAAGGAAATCAATGCCTGGCTGGAAGAAGTAAAAAGGCTTGCGCCGGAGCTGGTAATGATTTATTCCATTGAGAGGGCAACTGCGGCCGGTACTTTGGAAAAAGTTTCCCTGCCTGAACTGCGGGAAATTGCCCGCAAGGTTGCCCTTGCTGGTTTGCAGGCAGAGGTTTATTATTAGCATTATGGCTGGTGATGGGACGGATATTGGTGTGCGAAAGGAAAGCATACTCCCTGTCGGGGGAAAGAAAGTGCTTGTTGTTCCGCTCGACTGGGGACTGGGGCATGCCGCACGGTGCATTCCCATTATATATGATCTGCTGGAATCTGGCTGCGAAGTAATCATTGGTGGTTCCGGTCTTTCATTGACCCTGTTGCGCAAGGAGTTTCCCGAACTGAGGTATGTACTGATCAGGGGTTCCAAGGTGCGCATCGGTGGGAGGGGCATACAGATTTTTCAGTTTTTCCGGTATCTGTTTTTTTTTATTCGTTTTGTGGAGAAGGAGCACAAAACCCTTGAAAAAGTTATTGATGAAATTTCCCCTGATGTTGTCATCTCTGACAATCGCTATGGTTTGTGGTCAAGCAGAGCCCATTGCATTCTGATAACCCACCAGTTGCGTCCGATTTTCCCCGGGTATCTTTTCTGGTTTAGTCCTTTTGCCCGACGTCAAATCCTCAGATGGGCCGGACGGTTTGATGAAATCTGGATTCCGGATGAAGCAGGGCAAAATAGCCTGACGGGTATCCTGAACTGGGGTGTAAGCGTCAGAGGAGTTATCATACGGCACATTGGCCTGTTGTCACGTTTTCAGAAACTGGAACCGGAAAAAATTGATCCTGAGCTGATTCCGGTGCCGGACATTCTTGCTGTAATTTCCGGGCCTGAGCCGCAGAGAAGCAGATTTGAAAAGCTTCTGGTACGCAAGCTATCGGATTTGCCCTATCGTTCAGTCATATTGCAGGGAACACCTTCTGTTTCGGAAGTAAAAAAGGCTGCGTCCAATGTATGGCTTGTATCACATCTCAGTTCCCGTCAGATTCTTTATCTGATGTCGGAAGCTTCTCTGATTATTGCCCGGGGTGGTTATTCTACCATTATGGATTTGCGGGTGCTTGGGAAAAAAGCTGTGCTGGTACCCACACCCGGTCAGCCTGAACAGGAATATCTCTGTTCGCGGATGCAGCAGCTGGGATATTTTACATGCATTAAACAGTCCGAATTCAGGAATATAAAGATTCTCCTGACAGAAAAATGCAGAGAGGGGAGATCTAGCGAAGAAAAAAGATAAGCACAAAATTCAGGGCAAAACCGGTAAGGTAGCCTGTATATATTTCACCGGTTTTATGTGCTTGCATGGCAAGGCGGGCATAGCCTGAAAGTCCTGCCAGAATGATAATGCCAATCAGCCAGGGAGTAAAAACCATGCCAAAGCGTAAACACAAGGCGAGAAAGATTCCGGTGAGTCCGCCCCAGGCAATGGTGTGCAGGCTGATGCGATAAAAAATGGTAATCAGCATCGTTACAAACACGGTAATGGTAGCGGAAAGAAGAAGGATCTCAAGAATATCCGGAACAGCAAGGCGCTGAAAGATATGATATGTGAAGTAATACGAAATGGTACTGAAAAACAACGGCAAAAAGCGATCCTGATGTTTTCCGAAACGGACCTGTTCGGTGAGTTTGCGGAAATAGAGCAAAGGCAACAGGCTGAAAGGAATGAGAACCGTACCCACGGCGGTAATCAGGAGGATCCTCTGCTTCCAGGAAGGGGCGATTAAGCTGAGGTAGGTAGGAGAATAGAAAAGGATAATCAGGGAAATCAGGGGGGCAAATGCAGGATGCAAAAGAAAACTCAGTACGGCAGCCAGTTTTTTTTCCATAGTTTTCTTTCAGTGTAATTCCTTCCGAAGTCTGGCTACGGGTATATTTAACTGTTCCCGGTATTTGGCCACTGTGCGCCGGGCAATCTGGTATCCTTTCTTTTGAAGGATTTTGGTCAGCTGTTCGTCGGTAACAGGTTTTCTTTTATCTTCATTTTCAATTGTTTCCTGAAGAATTTTTTTGATTTCGCGCGAGGAAACTTCTTCTCCGCTTTCGGTTTGAAGTCCTTCAGAGAAAAAGTACTTAAGAGAGAAAATTCCGAAATGGGTTTGGATATATTTACTGTTGACAACGCGGGAAATCGTTGAGATATCGAGCCCGGTCATTTCTGCAATGTCTTTCAGGATCATGGGTCTGAGTTTGGTTTCGTCCCCGTCAATAAAAAATTCTTTCTGAAAGCGCAGGATTGCTTCCATGGTGAGCATAAGGGTGTTCTGGCGCTGGCGGATGGCATCGATAAACCATCGTGCTGATTCGGTTTTTTGCCTGACAAAGTTGATGAATTCCTTATTCTGCTGGTTTTGATTATGGTCTTTTCTGGCGGCCTCATTTGCCATCCGGCTGTAATTTTTGTTAATACGGAGTTCCGGCATGTTTTTCTGGTTGAGGCTCAGAATAAATTCTCCGTCCTTGTATTCGAGGATAAAATCGGGGATAATCTGATGGTCCGGGCGGTTCATGGGATCATTGAACGCGCTTCCCGGTTTAGGGTTCAGGTGCAGGATTTCGTCGATCGCCTCCTTGAGCTGTTCTTCGTTAATGTTGAGGCGATTCATTATTTTATCATAATGTTTCCTGGTAAATTCGTCGAAGTGGTGCTTCAGGATTTCATGGGCAGTTGCAATGGCCGGATCGCTGAGGTCTTTCCGTTCAATTTGCAATAAAAGGCATTCGCGCAGGTCGCGTGCTCCCACCCCCGGAGGATCAAGATCCTGGATAATCCTGAGAATTTCAAGCAACTCAAATTCGTCGGTCTTAAAATTGTGTGAGAAATCAATATCGTCAGCTATGTTTTCCAGTTTTCTGCGCAGGTATCCGTCGTCATCGATATTTCCGAGAATAAAGGGGGCAAGGAATTTCTGGCGTTCTGTAAGAGGGCGCAGATTCAACTGGCTTTCCAGGTGCTCGTGGAAGGTAATGCCAACAGAGAAAGGTATTTCCTCGCGTTTATCATCGGGTGAATTATTGTTGGCCGTCAGTTTGTAGGAAGGAATTTCATCTTCTTCCATGAAATCTTCCAGGGTAAATTCTTCCTGGTCTTTGTCTTTTTGTTCAGTGTCGCTGTCATCATCAGGAGGTATCAAGTCCTGCGGTTCTGTCAGAGGTTGATCTTCCTCAGATACTTCTTCGAGCAGGGGGTTTTCTTCCAGTTCTTTTTTGATTCTCTGCTCGAGCTGCATAGTAGGGATTTCCAGCAGCTTAATCATCTGGATCTGCTGAGGAGATAGCTTTTGAATCAGTTTTTGCTGTAGGTTCTGTTTAAGCATGGCATTTGTTCCCCTGCAAAGATAATGATTTTTCCTGTGTAAAAGCCATCCGGCAGAGGAAGAGTCAGGAGGATAAACAATTAAAATTCAGCGTTCTTTGGGGTACGGGGAAAAGGAATGACATCACGGATATTGGCCATTCCTGTTACAAACAAAATGAGTCGTTCGAAACCAAGCCCAAAGCCGCTGTGGGGTGCCGATCCAAATTTGCGTGTTTCGAGGTACCACCAGAGATCTTTCATAGGAAGATTCAGTTCCCTGACTCGGGCATAAAGGCGGTCGTAGTCTTCTTCCCTCTGAGATCCTCCAATGATTTCACCTATACGGGGAAAGAGAACATCCATGGCACGAACGGTTTTCCCGTCGTCGTTCTGTTTCATATAGAATGCTTTGATTTCCTTGGGATAATCGGTAAGAATAACCGGCTTTTTGAAATGTTTTTCCACCAGATAGCGTTCGTGTTCAGCCTGTAAGTCTGTACCCCAGCCAATGGGAAACTCAAAAGGCACACCTGATTTTTCAAGAATCTGAATAGCTTCGGTATAGGAGAGCCGTTCGAATTTTTCCTTCAGAACCGATTCAAGGCGTAGTATCAGTTCCTTATCGTACATTTTCTGAAGGAACTGCAAATCGTCAGAGCAATGCTCAAGAGCGTAGGAAACAAGATATTTAAGAAAGTCTTCGGCCAGGTCCATGTTATCATGGATGTCGTAGAAAGCCATTTCGGGTTCAATCATCCAGAATTCAGCCAGGTGCCGGGGGGTGTTTGAGTTTTCGGCACGGAAGGTAGGACCGAAAGTATAAATATTGGAAAGCGCCAGTGCTCCAAGTTCCCCTTCCAGCTGGCCTGATACGGTAAGGCTGGTGGGTTTGCCGAAGAAATCTTTGGTAAAATCTACGGTTCCGTCATCGTTTTTGGGAACATCCTGCAGATTAAGTGTTGTAACCTGAAACATGGCCCCTGCCCCTTCGCAGTCGGACGCTGTGATAATTGGTGTATGCAAGTAATAGAAGCCGTTATCGTTGAAATATTTGTGTATAGCAAATGCCATGGCATGGCGGATGCGGAATACAGCACCGAAGGTGTTGGTACGCGGCCTCAGGTGAGCAATTTCCCGGAGAAATTCGAGGGTATGTCCTTTTTTCTGCAGCGGATATTCTTCGGGATTGGCAGGCCCGTAAATTGTAATATCTGAAGCATGTATCTCAACCTTCTGACCAGAACCTGGTGATTCTTTCAGTATACCCCGCACAGCAATGCATGCTCCGGTAGTAATCTGCCGTATAACCTCCTCGTCGAAGTGCGCCGCGTCGGCTACTATCTGGATGTTGTGAATAATGGAACCATCATTGAGAGCAATGAATACCACATTCTTAATGCCCCTCCGGGTACGCACCCATCCTTTAACCAGCACTTCCTGATCGTGCGGATCGGTCTTCAGTAAATCACTGATGCGGCTGCGACGTAAGTTTTCCATAAAAATCGTCTTATAATAAAGTTGCAAAATTAACACTTTGTATGAAAAACACCGGTCTGATCTTTTTCGTTGGTTTTCTTTCGGAAACGATCAATTAATCCACATTGCGCATCAAATGTGTGCAATGTGCCGTAAGGGCCGCTTCCACTTCGTTCCAGCGGGGTTTGCCCGGATGCCGCCGCTGAAAGTCAACGCACTGCGCATCAGTTCGCTTGCTCTCCTGATGCGCAATCCGGGCTTAATCCACATTGCTCATGAGAACATTCGCAATGTGCCGCAAGGGCCGCTTTCACTGCGTTTCAGCGGGATTTGCCCGGATGCCATCCCACAAAGCCAACGCACTGCGCATTAGTTCGCTTCGCTTCTAATGCGCAATCCGGGCTTAACCAAAAAACCATCAGGCAACAAAACATGAATTAGCCTGACCTGGCTTTTTATTTGTCCTGTTCCTGCTATAAAAACGGTGATCAGACTTCCCGTTTTCTGGATGTTTTCTGAAGGAAGTAGGCAACAGCCAGTGCCAGCAGTATTGCAGCAATGGCAAGGGCATTCAGGCTGTTGACTTTTTCGAAATCGATGATGATGATTTTTCTTGCAAGAGCAATCATGGCAACTTCCAGAACAATTTCAGTATGGACTATTTTTTCATCGAGATACATTTTGATTGTCTGGAGAAGTTCCAGAGAAATAAGAAGC
>JAAYUG010000204.1 GCA_012517825.1 Bacteroidales bacterium
CTGAGAATCGCAGCTCTGCTGAGAAACAACCGGTAGTTGACCGGATAGTTGCCTTCGACGCTGGCAAATGAAGTTACCGTAATCCGGGAAATCCCCGAAAAATTATCGTGCAGAAAATTCTGCACACGTTGTATCATCTGCGGGTCGGGTATGGTTTCATTCACCGCATAGTAAAACCGGAACGATACAGTCTGCAGTTTTTCCGGCGGCTGGTAACAGGTGCACAGATCAGGCGGAGGAATGGGAATAAGCGGAATACGGGGATAATAGCGGAACATGGTATCGCGCAGGTGATGAAAACTCACTATTCCGCATATCCGGTTGTTTTTCAGAAAGAGGATATTGATTTCGCGCAGGTCGGGAATTCCTGCCGGAAGACTGCCCAGGCTGACATATACCAGATCGTTGGGCTTATAGGAGGATCTTCCCTGTTCATTGAGCCGGAGGATCTTTGACCGGTAAACCGGCACAACAGGTATTCCGTTGAAAGCTTTTTTCCCATTGCGCCGCGATGGCTCTGTGAATGCCTGTCCTGCCGGACAGGTATAGGGCGTAAACGGAACAATCTCTGCTATCATTCCGTCGTACTTTTCCCTGAAAAATTGTGCGGCATCCCTGTACTTCCCTGCATTGAATATGATCCCTTCAGCGGTAACTCTCAATCCTGAGAATTTCAATGCCGGTTCGTACCGTTTCCATGCATGAAGGTCTTCCGGCAACGGATTCAGTTTTACCGATGATGCTGTCTGGGCTCCGGAATAGTGTCCGGCTGCCATAAAGCCGATCAGAAAAAGCAGGGTAAACCGCATGAAAAAGGAAATAATTCAAGGTATGAAGATAGTAAAATAGGTGGAATTTTCCCGGTTCCCGATGCGCACCATCCGCCCCTGGCTCTAAACTCCGCGATAAATAAACAGTGAAGGGCGAACAGCGAAAGGCAAAAGGCAGAAACCTTCGAATAATATTGTTTCCTGATTTGGCGGAATTTTATAAATTGGGCCAAAGTTAAACCGCACCAAATACTCAACCAATGAAAAATACTTTGTTTGCTTTCTTTTTACTGTTTCTTCTTCTTCCGGCCTGCATTCCGTCAGGTGAGCCGAAACAGGAAACAGCCAATGTGCAGTATCCTTTTCAGGATCCTTCTCTGCCAATAAAGGAACGGGCAAAAGACCTGGTATCCCGTCTCACTCTTGAGGAGAAGGTTCAGCAGATGATGTACAATGCGCCGGCCATCGAAAGGCTGGGAATTCCCGCCTATCCCTGGTGGAGTGAATGCCTGCACGGAGTGGCAAGGGCCGGAAAGGCAACTGTTTTTCCGCAGGCTATCGGCATGGCGGCCTCGTTTGACCCTGACCTGGTTTCCAGAATTGCTTCAGCTATCGGTGATGAAGGAAGGGCCTTCTTCCATGCCGCCGATAAACGGGGTAACCGGCTTCAGTACGGCGGATTAACTTACTGGACGCCGAATATCAATATCTTCCGCGACCCACGCTGGGGAAGGGGGCAGGAAACCTACGGGGAAGACCCCTGGCTGACAGGAACCCTCGGGTCGGCTTTTGTAAAAGGCCTGCAAGGCGATAACCCAAAGTACCTTAAGGCAGCTGCCTGTGCCAAGCATTTTGCCGTGCACAGCGGGCCGGAAGCACTGCGGCATGGATTCAATGCGGTGGTAAGCATGCAGGATATGAACGAAACCTATCTGCCTGCTTTCAAAAAGCTGGTAGAAGCCGGTGTGGAAGGTGTTATGTGTGCCTATAACCGTACCAATGACGAACCCTGTTGCGGAAACACTTTCCTGCTGCAGGAAAAACTTCGCAAGGAATGGAAATTTAACGGCTATATTACTTCCGACTGCTGGGCTCTGGTTGATTTCTACGAGGGCCATAAGGTGGTTAAGAATGCCGTGGAGGCCGCTACCCTGGCTTTAAAACGAGGCGTTAACCTCAATTGTGGTTCTGTTTATTATCCCTCTCTGATAGAAGCTGTTAAGCAAGGCCTGGTGAAGGAGCAGGAAGTGGACAGTGCTCTGGTTCAGCTTCTTCTCACCCGTTTCCGGCTGGGACTGTTTGATCCTCCCTCCAGAGTACCCTATGCCAAGATCCCCGAATCGGCCATTCACAGTCCGGAACACAAAGCCCTGGCCCGCGAAGCAGCCCGTAAATCGATCGTCCTGCTGAAAAACAAAAACCATGTTCTTCCGCTGAAAAAGGATACACGATATATATATGTAGTGGGTCCCAATGCCACCAATGCTGAGGTGCTGCTCGGCAATTACTATGGGGTAAGTGATAACCTGAATACCATTCTTGCCGGTATTGCCGCCAAGGTGCCTCCGGGTTGTTTCATCCAGTACAAGCAGGGTTGTCTTCTTGACCGGGAAAACATTAATCCTATTGACTGGACAACCGGCGAAGCCAAACAGGCTGATGCAACAATCGCCGTAATGGGGCTGAGCGGCAACCTTGAAGGAGAAGAGGGGGAATCCATCGCTTCCGCAACAAAGGGCGACAGGCTGGATATAGGTTTGCCTGCCAACCAGGTTAATTTCCTCAAAAAACTCAGGGAAGGTAATACCAAACCTATTATCGTGATTGTTACGGGAGGAGGTCCTATTGCCATGCCCGAAGTGGAGGAACTGGCCGATGCGATTCTTTTTGTCTGGTATCCTGGGGAAGAAGGAGGCAATGCCGTGGGAGATATATTATATGGTGATGCCGTTCCCTCCGGCCGCCTGCCGGTCACATTTCCCCGGTCCCTTGATCAGCTTCCGCCCTTTGAAGATTACAGTATGACCGGCCGTACCTACCGCTTCATGGAAAAAGAACCGTTGTATCCTTTCGGCTTCGGGCTTTCCTATACAAGTTTTTCCTTTTCTGATCTCCGTTTAAGCACTGATCAGCTTCAGAAAGGGAAGACCCTTCAGGTAAAGGTTTCTGTTGGTAATACAGGAAAACTGGAAGCAGAAGAAGTTGTGCAGTTGTATGTTAAACCGCCCAGAGCAGCTTTCCGGGTTCCCCTCGCATCCCTCAGGGGGGTAAAGAGAGTTCTTCTTGCACCGGGACGGACACAGGATGTGGAATTCACCCTTGCACCGGAAGACCTTTCGGTGGTGGATGATAAGGGAAATCTGGTGCAAATCGGGGGAGAATACGAGATTGTTGTCGGCGAATCTTCACCGTCTTCACGCAGTGAAGCACTCGGCGCAGCAAAACCTGTTTCCGGTAAAGTAATGATTATGTAGGTAAAAATCATCCGGTTGGCGCTGAGCACCAACCGGATGATCTTTTCATTTTCCGCCAGACACAAAAAAAAATTGCAAAATGTATAACATGAATAAAATTTTTATAATTTGGCGGTAACCTAATTTTCACTGATTAACTAACTAGTCGTCCCTGAAGAATGATCGGATATGTTGATAAATCATTCATATAGTGAATAAATTTATAAAAAAGGCCATCTTTATTTGCAAGAAAATTGATAAATTTATCAAAAACTTTGCAAAAATGGTAGGAAAACTTGAAAAA
>JAAYUG010000205.1 GCA_012517825.1 Bacteroidales bacterium
GCAGTTTTTAACACATAGGCACATAGATTTACATAGACCACATAGAGGGAACCAAATTCCCTATGTGTTCTATGTGTTTCTATGTGTTCTATGTGTTTCCTATGTTTCCTATGTGTTTCCCTATGTGTCCTATGTGTCCTATGTGTTTCCTATATCTATAGCCAGTTGGGTATTTGCATTCACAATAATCTTTCCTAAATTCACTCTAAATGTAAAAACACCTGTGTATGATTACCCGGAAAATGATTGATGATCTTTCATTCCAGATAATTGGTTGTGCAATTGAGGTACACAAATTCCTTGGTCCCGGACTGCTTGAATCTGTATATGAAAAATGCCTTCGCCAGGAACTGAAATTAAAAGGCTTTTCAGTTTCAAGTCAGTCAAATGTTCCTCTCAAATACAAAGGCATGCGTTTGGATTGTGATCTGCGGTATGATATTCTGGTTGAAAATCTGGTACTGGTTGAATTAAAATCCGTTGAATTTCTTCATCCGGTTTTTAGGGCCCAGCTCCTCACTTATATGAAACTTCTGAAAATTCCCAAAGGGATACTACTTAACTTTTACTGTTCCAATATTTTCAAAGAAGGCCAGTATACGTTCGTGAACGAATACTATTCTTCTCTGCCAGACTGAATCCCCTGAAACTGTGTCTCACATTTTGGATGAAGCACCTGTTTTCAGCAGTTGCTCATCAATAATTTTTTTAAACATTGCTTTGGTTTCTTCACGGGTACGCGCTATTCCGGAAGATCCAAAGATCTGTCCATTTACCGGGCAGAAAAGAAAGGCCGGTATTCCCTGAATGCCAATTTCGGCCGCCAGTTGCTGTTCCTTCTGTGTGTCAACCTTGTAAATATAGATCTTGCCGGCATATTCCCTTGCCAGTTCTTCCATAACCGGCGCAGCCATGCGACAGGGGCCGCACCAGTCAGCATAAAAGTCCACAATGCAGGGTTTGTCGCCCAGATATTTCAGCCCGTTCGGATCATCGATATAATTGACAACCCTGGCCAGAAACTGAGCCCTGGTTAAATGAATGGGTGCACCAACCGAAACCGAATCCTTTGCCAAAGCTTTCTTTTCTCCTGAGGCATCCTTGCCCGGAGCTGCCTTTCCATTGCCGCATGATGTACCCAACGTAAGTATTCCAAGCATTCCTGCTACCAGAATATTTTTCAGCAGTTGCGTCTTTGATTTCATATATTTCAGGTTTTTATTCATCATTTAAGATGACACAAAAATAGAAATAAAAAATATTATATGCAAATATCTATATATTTATATAATATTCTAATATTCATCAATTCCTATCAGGTCTCTGATCACAACGGAGGCGCACCAGGCACCAAACATAGCCGGCATGTACGATACGGTTCCTGCCACTGTGCGTTTGTTCTGTTCACCGCTTACCCAGTCAAGCACTTTCTGCGGTAATGTCTCCGGAGAAAACACAGTTTTAATTCCTTCTCTTACGCCAAGTTTATGCAGATGCTTTCGCACGTAATGTGCCAGTCGGCAATTGTAAGTTTCTGATATGTCAGCCACCTGAATAAGCCCCGGGTCAAATTTATTCCCTGATCCCATGGAACTGACCACCCGAAACTTTCTTTGACAGCAGTGATAGAGAAAAAACACCTTTGGGGAGAGGGTATCGATGGCATCAATCACATAATCAAACTCAGCCTGATCGAGCAAGGCAGGAATAGCATCATCTTTCAGAAAAGTTTTGACTACCGTGAGGTTCAGATCCGGATTGATATCTTTTAACCTTGCGGCCATAACATCAGCCTTTGGCATTCCTTCAGTGCTCAGGAGAGCCGGCAGTTGGCGGTTCCGGTTGGAAGCCGTAATGAGGTCGTGGTCTGCAATGGTCAGATTTCCAATTCCACCCCTCACAATAAGTTCCGCAGCCCAGGATCCCACGCCCCCCAATCCGGCAATCAGAACATGCGACCGTTGCAGTTTTGCCATTTTCTCATCGCCCAGCATTAGCCGGGTTCGTTTCAACCAGTCATTCATTGGTAAACAGTTTGACGGGTAACCTTAAACTCCGAAAAGCCGGGTAAAATTCATTCGTATGGAACGACGCAATTCATCCTGACTGATTTCTTTTATTTGAGCAGCCTTCTGATACAATTCTTCAACGGAAACATTCGCATCGTCCGTTTCGAGAAACAACCGGTCAACCGGGAGTCTGGCAAACACGCCGGCATTTTTTCCGTCCGGTTTTAGCAGACTGCGTCCAAACGAAAGATAACAGCCTGATTCAATAAGATCCGTAGCAACATCGTAACTTGAATTAAACCAGTGAAAAAGCCACGGAACCGTCCATTTAAGCGATTTGCGCAGTTTGATTATTTCGGTATAGGCCCTAACACAGTGGATTATTACCGGTTTACCAACAGACTCGGCAATTTCAAGCTGTGCAAGAAAAACTTTTTCCTGAACCGATAAAACCGTTTGTATATTTTTATCCAGTCCGCATTCTCCGATGGCCAGCACCAGCTTATTTCCAGCATGAGTCTGCAGTGCGTCCATCATTTTTTCAGCCGGAAACTGTTCAATGTGCCAGGGGTGAAAACCTATGGAGCAAAAAACTTCCGGTTTAAAATGATCAGTAAGTTCCTGTGCAAAAATGTTTTGCACAAAAATCCCATTTTTTCTCCGGGAATGCGTATGAACATCAATGTACTCCATTTCCGATAACCGCAACAGCCTTTTCGATCCGTTGTTTTATTTCCTCTGTTCCGAGTATTTCGCAAATAAGGGCCAGATCGGGTCCCATACTGCTTCCAACAAGGCATAGTCTGAGACAGTTCATCAGATTACCTGCAGGAATGGACTTTGCTTCGGCAAAATCATGGATAGCCTGTTTAATTTCCGGAGCCGTAAAGGAAGTCAGTTTTTCAAGATGTGCGGTTAAGGAAGAAAGCCATTCAGGCATCTGTTCGCTCCAGCGCTTTTTCACAATAGCCGGGTCATAGCTTTCAGGCCTTTGAAAGAAAAACCAGCTGTGATCCCACAGATCGGAAACAAAAACGGCACGGTCTCTGACCGTTTCAACTATCCGTTCAACTGTATTTTCGTCGGCGCGTACACCTTTGCTTTGAAGAACCGGCAGGAAAAGCCTCACAAGTTCCGGTGCCGGTTTTTTGCGAAGGTACTGCTGATTAAACCAGCGAGCCTTTTCGGGATCAAAGCGTGCACCCGATTTGTTAACCCGATCGAGAGAAAATGCCTGTATCAGCTCATCCAGGGTGAATAATTCCTGTTCTGTACCGGGGTTCCATCCCAGCAGGGCCAGCATATTAATAAAAGCTTCAGGGAAGTAACCCTGTTCCCGGTATCCCATGGAAACTTCTCCGGTTTCAGGATCTTTCCATTGCAGAGGGAAAACAGGAAATCCCATTTTATCGCCATCCCGTTTGCTAAGCTTTCCCTGTCCGTTTGGTTTCAAAATAAGAGGCAGGTGGGCAAATTCCGGCCTTTTGTCTTCCCAACCCAGACCGCGGTATAGCAAGACATGCAGGGGTAAGGAAGGAAGCCACTCTTCACCGCGGATGACATGAGTTATCCGCATCAGAAAGTCATCCACCACATTGGCCAGGTGATAGGTCGGGAGGCCGTCAGCCTTGAAAAGAACCTTGTCATCGAGGGTGGAGGTTTTTACTCTGATCTCGCCCCGAATCAGGTCATGCATCACAATTTCTTCATCGGGAGGCATTTTAAAACGTACCACATGGGGTGCACCAGCGGCAAGCAATTCGCGCACCCTGTTTTCAGGCAGGCTCAGAGAATTCTTCATATGCTGCCTTGATAGAGCATCATAGGCAAAAGATTTCCCCTGAGCTTCGGCCTCTTTCCGCTTCTGATCAAGTTCCTCGGGAGCATCAAAGGCATAGTATGCCCAGCCGGCATTAACCAGCCGCTCGGCATATTGCCGGTAAATCGCACTTCGTTCCGACTGACGGTACGGGGCATGGGGCCCTCCGATGCCCGGGCCTTCGTCATAATGCAATCCGCACCATTGCAATGATTCAATGATATATTCCTCCGCGCCGGGTACAAACCGCATCTGATCCGTGTCTTCAATCCGCAAAATAAACGATCCGTTGTGCTTTCGTGCAAAGAGAAAGTTAAACAATGCCGTTCTTACTCCGCCCATATGCAGAGGGCCTGTCGGACTCGGTGCAAAACGCACCCGTACATTCTTATCAATCATTGTTCCCTGTTTTATGGTAAAAATACGTTTTTTCGCCAACGGTATTTAAACGGTATCGTCATAAATATGGCGATTGTTCAAAGGACAAATTACATTCATGGCCCGTAAAAACCATTCATTTTCTTCATACACAAATATGCTCAGGCCGGTGTTCGGAAGCTTGAAACGGCGGGGTGCCTCGAAAGGAATTCTCAGCACAAGCCGGATTGCCGTATTGACAACGCCTCCATGAGTTACGGCCAGTATGCGTTTGCCCGGATATTTAACCGGCAATTCGTCAAGAAACTGCTGAACCCTCTGCCGCAACTGATTTTTGCTTTCACCGCCGGGAACAGCGGCATCAGAATTTCCCGACCAGATCATTGCCGCCTCCTGGGGATATTTCTTCTCTGCTTCCTCCCGATTAAGTCCATGAAAAATTCCAAAATTTCTTTCGCGAAGGAGCGGTTCCGTGGTAAAAGCTGATATGTTCAGGAAGGAATTGACAAGTCGGGCCGTTTCCTCAGCTCGTCCAAGATCGCTTGTTATGAGCACATCAAAAGAGACCCCCTGTAAAAACTCGCCCAGTATGCGTGCCTGCTCACGTCCATTTTCGGTTAATGGACTGTCGATCTGTCCCTGAAACCGCTTTTCCAGATTCCACAATGTCTCTCCATGCCTTACAAGGTAAAGTTCGGTGTGCATTTCGGCATATTTTTAACAGGCGACAAAAGTAAATGGTTTCAGCCGAAAAAAAGTACTCTTAATTACAGGATGTTCAAAAGAAAAGTCGCAATGTGAATTATTGCCGCCTGCAGTCATCACCATGCATTTAACCTGTATCCAATTATTCTGCTGCCAGAATTTTTCATTTGCCTTTGGTTCCTTATTTTTTTAGTTCAAACATTCATGCCATAATATTTGGGTTTCACATCCGGAATTCAATTAAATTTGTATCAAGAGAAAAAAAATTTCTGTGAAAAAAGTTTTACGAAAATACTCACTGAAGAATGTTCCTCCGGAAAGTGCTTTCTGGAAAACCCGGACTTATGAAGAACGATTAGAGGCCGTTGAATTTCTCAGGATGCAATTTTATTATAATGAAGCTTCACCCAGATTTCAAAGAGTTTTTACAATTGTTGAACGCACATCACGTTAAGTATCTTCTGGTTGGAGGATATGCCCTGGCCATACACGGCTATCCAAGAAGCACAGGAGATATGGATATATGGTACCAGAGCGAACCCGACAATATCGACAGACTTTTGGATGTTCTCAGACAATTCGGTTTTTCATCAACCGGATTAACTGCAACAGACTTAGTGGAGCCTGAAATTGTCATACAACTGGGATATCCTCCTGTCAGAATTGATCTTATGAATTCCATCACCGGTGTTTCTTTTGATGAAGCTTTCGGAAGAAGAATTTTAATCCATGCCGGCGGGGTAGAAATCAGTTGCATTAGCCTTGATGATCTGAAGCGCAACAAAAAAGCTACCGGACGACTTTTGGATCTATCTGACCTTGAACAGCTTGAAGGCCTTTCTTAGAAGCACATCATGTTAAATATCATTTTTTAGGCCATGGAAAAAGTGTACTTTTCGGCACTTTTTATACCACTATGGCAGAAAATATTCTTGTTATTGGTGCTGCTGGTCAGATTGGATCGGAACTGGTAATTGAATTGCGCCGGATTTACGGAAACGAGCATGTGTTTGCTACCGACATCAAGCAACCTCCGGCCGATGTTATGGAAAGCGGGCCGTTTCAGTTTCTGGACGTAATGGACGACAAACATTTAATCCATTTTGTTGTACGCAATAAAATCAGTCAGATCTATCATCTGGCGGCAGTTCTATCGGGAAACGCCGAGCGGCTTCCCATTCAGGCCTGGAATATCAATATGGAAAGCCTGATCAAGGTTCTTGAGGTAGCACGCATGTTTGAAGAGGTACACAAGGTTTTCTGGCCAAGTTCCATTGCGGTATTCGGACCCACAACACCAAAGGAAAACACACCCCAGCTCACCGTGATGGAA
This sequence comes from Bacteroidales bacterium, assembly GCA_012517825.1. Taxonomy (NCBI): domain Bacteria; kingdom Pseudomonadati; phylum Bacteroidota; class Bacteroidia; order Bacteroidales; species Bacteroidales bacterium. Next base: position 6,245 of record JAAYUG010000205.1, read on the forward strand.
CCGACCACGGTTTATGGAATCAGTAAACTGGCCGGTGAACGATGGTGTGAATATTATTACAGACGGTATGGGGTGGACGTCCGCAGTATCCGATATCCGGGTCTGATAAGCTATAAGACCGAAGCAGGCGGCGGAACAACTGATTATGCAGTGGAAATTTTCTATTCAGCTGTGAAAAACGGCAGTTACACCTGCTTTCTGAACAAGGACACCAGATTGCCCATGATGTTCATGGCCGATGCAATCCGTGCCACCATTGAACTGATGGAGCAACCCCTCGAAAACCTCTCCATTCATTCGTCCTATAATATAGCAGGTATCAGCTTTACCCCGGAAGAGCTTGCCAACGAAATAAAAAAACATATTCCCGGGTTTACCATAGACTATAAACCCGACTTCCGCCAGGCCATTGCCGATTCATGGCCTCATAGCATTGACGACAGCATTGCCCGGCAAAATAACGGATGGAAACATGAGTACGACCTGCCCCGCCTGACAGAGGTAATGCTGCATGAAATCCGCAAAAAATTTCAGAAAAACTGATTCGCCGTTATACAAAACGATGTGAAGAAAAAAATTTTGAACTTTTTTAACCTTTTTAAAAAACACTGAATAAGAGTTAGCTGGTCAAATAAAACTATTCTATCATTTCATAAAACAACCTCACCATGTATACACGTTTTCAGAAACACCTTCAGAAAGAGCTTGCATCCATAGAAGAAGCAGGCTTGTTCAAAAGGGAACGCATCATTGTTTCTCCCCAGGGAGCTGTTATTAAACTCAATACAGGAAAGGAAGTGCTGAATTTCTGCGCCAATAATTATCTTGGTTTGTCTTCTGACAGGGAACTTATTGCAGCAGCAAAAGAGGCTCTGGATTCGCACGGTTACGGGATGTCGTCGGTTCGTTTTATCTGTGGAACCACAGATCTTCATAAAGAGCTGGAAGCTAAAGTGGCTGAATTTTTCGGCACGGAAGATTCCATTCTGTATGCCGCCTGTTTTGATGCTAACGGCGGAGTTTTTGAACCATTGCTGGGAGAAGAAGATGCCATTATTTCCGATGCCCTGAATCATGCTTCTATTATTGACGGTGTAAGGCTCTGCAAAGCCCAGCGATACCGATACGCCAATGCCGACATGAACGATCTGGAGGAGCAATTGAAAAAAGCCCAGGAACAGCGTTTCCGGCTTATTGTAACCGACGGGGTATTTTCCATGGACGGAAATGTAGCTCCGCTCGATAAAATCATTGAACTGGCCGAAAAATATGATGCCATGGTAATGGTTGACGAGTCTCATTCAGCCGGTGTGGTTGGCAAAACAGGAAGAGGAGTTACCGAACTGTTCAATCTGAGAGGCAAGGTTGACATTATAACCGGAACACTCGGAAAAGCCTTTGGCGGAGCCATCGGAGGATTTACCACCGGGAGAAAAGAAATTATTGAAATGCTGCGCCAGCGCTCAAGGCCTTATCTTTTCTCCAATTCCCTGCCTCCCATGGTCGTTAACGCAGGTATCCGCATGTTTGAAATGATGAGCAAAACAAATATCCTGCAGGACAAACTCCACCGCAACACCGAATACTTCTATTCCCAGATGAAACAGGCAGGTTTTGATATCAAACCAACCCAGAGCGCTATTGTACCCATCATGCTGTACGATGCCAAACTCTCACAGGATTTCGCTTCCAGGCTTCTGGAAGAAGGAATTTATGTGATCGGGTTTTACTACCCTGTTGTTCCGAAAGGACAGGCACGCATCAGGGTTCAGCTTTCGGCAGCTCACGAAAAAGAACACCTTGACAAGGCCGTTAAAGCATTCGTAAAGGTGGGAAAAGAACTCAAGGTTATCTGATCCATCTTTCTCAAATTATTTCGAGAAAATCAGGATAAATTTCTAAATTGCCTTCAAAATTTTATCCCTATGAGGTCATTTGCTTTCATCAGGTGGTTTTTTATTTTTTCTCTGATATGCGGGCTTACCGATGCCCAGGTTACCTTACCCCGTATTTTCAGCAACCATATGGTACTCCAGCAGGAAATCCCTGTTCCCTTATGGGGTTGGGCAACCAAAGGAGAAAAAATACAGGTCAGTTTTAACGGGCAAACCCTTTCAGCCCGGGCCGACAACAACGGCCGGTGGAAAGTTACGCTTGCTCCCATGAAGGCCGGCGGACCTTTCGAAATGACCATCCGGGGAAAAAATACCCTCACCCTGCACGACATTCTGATTGGGGAAGTATGGATCTGCAGCGGACAGTCCAATATGGAATTCCCATTGTCGCAGGTAAAAGACGGAGCCAATGAAGTTGCCTCGGCAAACTACCCCCGGATCAGGCTTTTTACCGTTCCGAAAAAAATGAGTACTCTTCCCCTTAACGACCTGGACGACGGCAAATGGGACCTCTGCACTCCTGAGACAGCTGCCGGTTTCTCAGCCGCAGGATATTTCTTCGGCCGCCACCTTCATCATGAACTCAATGTGCCCGTTGGATTGATTAACAGTTCCTGGGGCGGAACCATCGTTGAAACATGGATGAGCAGGGAAGCAGCTATGGCCGATCCCGATCTTTCGGAATGGCTGGCCAGTGTTGGAACATTGGATCTGGAAAAAGCACAAGCTGAATCAGTGCGGAAAATTGCGGAGTGGTATCAGAATCTCGATAAGAATGATAAAGGACTTAATGAAAGGTGGTTTGCTGCCGAATACGACGATGCCTCATGGAAAGAAATGAACCTGCCATGTCTGTGGGAAACGGATTACCTTCCCGACTATGACGGAGTGGTGTGGTTCCGTAAAGAATTTATTCTTTCTGAAGAAGATGCCCTTGGAGAAAGCACCCTTGAACTGGGACCAATAGACGACAGTGATTTTTCATTCATTAACGGGATTTCTGTTGGTTCCACGATCAACAAATACAATGTTCCGCGCATTTACAAAGTTTCTGCAGGAGTTCTCCGGAAAGGGAAAAATGTTATTAGTGTTAGAGTTATTGATACCGGAGGCGGTGGAGGAATGTGGGGTGAAAAAAACCAGATGTTTCTGCAGCTTGCCAGCGGGAAAAAAATTGATCTGTCAGGAATCTGGAAATTTGCTCCCTCTTTTGAGGGAAGGCCTCCTCAGCAGACATTTTCAGGACCCAACAGCTACCCTACCCTTCTGTACAATGCGATGATTCACCCCATAATACCTTACGCCATTAAAGGAGCTATCTGGTATCAGGGTGAGAGCAATGCCGGCAGGGCTGAACAGTACCGGCGTCTGTTTCCTGCACTGATCGCCGACTGGCGCAACAAATGGAACGAAGGCAATTTTCCTTTCCTTTATGTGCAACTGGCCAACTTTATGGCACCCGACAAAGAGCCGGCAGAAAGCGCCTGGGCAGAACTCAGGGAGGCCCAGACCATGACCCTTTCGGTCCCAAATACCGGAATGGCCTGTATTATTGACATAGGTGAAGCCAACGATATTCATCCAAAAAACAAACAGGATGTTGGGAAAAGACTGGCTCTTGCAGGCCTTAAAGTTGCCTATAACACAGATATAGTCTATTCCGGTCCGCTTTATCAGTCGTACCAGACCGAAGGAAATAAAATAAGAATATCCTTCTCTAACATTGGTTCCGGCCTCATGGCAAAAGATAAATACGGGTACGTCAAAGGATTTGCTATTGCAGGGGAAGACAAAAAGTTCGTTTGGGCACAGGCGTTTATTGATGGAAATACCGTCGTTGTCTACAGCCCGTCCGTGCAAAAACCAGTGGCCGTGCGTTACGCCTGGGGCAATAACCCTGACGACGCCAACCTGTATAACAAAGAAGGATTACCCGCCGTACCATTCCGTACTGATAACTGGAAAATGATAACAGCCGGGAAAAAATGAGACTTTGTAATTTTTATTATTACTATCAGTAGCGTTTAAAATGTTTATTAAATGCTCTGATATCAAAAACCTGGTGATGACCGGTACCGTTGGTAAATACCTTGTAAAAAGGAAGTCTGTCACCCATAGGAGGCACATAGTCAAAGTAATAAAACTCACCTTCATCAAAAACAATCCCTTCGTCCGGAGATGACAGAGATTCAATACATTTACAACGGTTCATGGTTTTGGGTTTTATTTTTTCACCGATTTTCTAGACTGAGATTTTTCAAACAGTTTGCTCCATTCACGTTTTTTGCGCTTTTTCCAGTCACCTTTGTGATAGAGGTAACTGGTTATGAGAGGCAGAACGGTAGTAGCTTCGGCATAGACCATTTGTTCAAAGTTGGTTGAAACTTTTCCCCAGGAAGAAGCTTCTTTCAAAGTTGAACTGGAGCAGGCGCCATCACGGACATCTGCCACCGTAATCTGAATGGCATATTTATGCATTTCGGCTTCGTACCCCAGCACTTCAGCACATACTACCGTATCCTGGGCAAAATTTTTAGGTACGCCGCCGCCAATCATAAATAAGCCTGTAGTTTTGGCCGCAATTTTAATCTGGGTAAGCTCCCTGAAATCTTTTACCGAATCAATGGAAACATGTTTTTCAGGATGACTCCACTGATGTTTCACCAGTCCAAAACCTGCACTGCTGTCGCTGAAAGCAGGACAGAAAATGGGAACATTGTGTTCAAAAGCTGTCTGCACCAGAGATCCTTTCTTTTTGGCATGTTTTGTGAGGTAGCGGCCCATTTCCCTTATGAACTCGCGCGATGAATACACGCCGGGCTTGAGTGAGTCAGCAATTTTGGCAATGGTATTATCACATTCCTGCAATTGTTCTTCGTCAATAAACGTATCGTAAATGCGGTCAATATAAAGGCTTCTCAGCAAACCATCATCAATATTCGGAGTTCCTTTATAGTGCTTGAAACCAAGTGCCTCAAAGAAATCCATATCAACAATAGACGCACCGGTTGCCACAATAACATCTACCATATTATAGCGAACCATGTCGCTGTAAATCTGCATACATCCGGCAGCGCTTGTACTTCCTGCCAGAGTAAGAATTACCGTACAGTTTTTGTCGTTCAGCATGCGGTCGTAAATGTCAGCAGCCGAAGCTGTGTCACGGGATGTAAACGACATATCGCGCATGGAATCGATAATGGGAGTCGCGTCAAATGATGCAATGTCGATGTGTTTTACAGGAAATTTGAGAAGATCCTTTTTTTTCATCATAGTATAATTTTAATTTTCCAGGGTATGATGGAACCTACATGTTTTAAAAAGTTATATTTCAAAGTGTTTGGGTTGCAAAACATGTGGGTTTCATATTATTTACAATTTATCGTTCAATTGATGAGTCACTTATTCCGGAAGGTTTCAGACTCATCCATTTTGTGCAATTATGCCCGGAGATCGCAAAACCTCCGGGCAATATGGATCAAAAAACAGACTCTTCAATGCTTCGTTGAACGCAGTAAGTATCTGTTTTATGCATTCATTCCGATAACCGGGTAGACATAATTAACGAAACACAGTGCTACCAGAGCAGTGCCAAAAGCCTTTTCAGGCACAAAGCTTTCGGTAATTTTTTCTATGCCTGACAAAGTAAATCTTTCGGAAAAGCCGTTCAGGTACAATTCTTCAAGACTGGCTTCAAGGCGGGCGTTCAGTTCGTTCAGTCCGTAGTTGCCATAATGCTCACACACAAGCCCTCCGAACTTTTCGTTTGTCTTCCTGTCGTGCAACCATCCGTAAATGATCCCTGCTGTGGCCTGCTCACCCTTTGAAGCGGTACATACTGACATAATACTCTCCATGACAGCGCCATGCTCAAGCTGCTGAGGTCGTTCAACCTTACGCGCAATTCCGGGTAAAATGGATGAGTACGTCATGATATTACACATTTCTATTCCTGCCGATTTTAAAGCCAAATGATACGACCCGGCATGAACGGTAATATCACTTTCACCAGTACCTTTGGTAACAAAGTAGTCCCGTGGAATCCGGTTACCCACCAGAATTCCATTTAAACCTTGTTGCTCCCGAACAAGATTTAAAGTTGATGTCTGAGTTATCATCCTTACTCATAAAAAA
>JAAYUG010000206.1 GCA_012517825.1 Bacteroidales bacterium
CCATTGGTAGCAGTATGGGTATGGTATTTCTCCCTGAAGCCTTCCAGATGGAGCTGATTGACAGGCACATAGATCCTTTTTGCCCGGTAATGTTTTTCCAGGATATCCCGGTTGCGTTTCAGTTGTTTATTGATCAGCCTGACAAAATACTCATCATGTTTTCGCCTGGAATTGTGGTAGTTAATGCGGCAGGCATCAGAGCAGAATTTTCGGTCGGCCCTTCCGGTGATTTTGCTCCCGCAGTCAAGACAAAATCGTTCCATGAGTCAGATGATTGTAATTTGTTGCTAATATAATATTTATTCGTTTATAATCGTTTAAAACGATAAAAAAGTGCGAGAAAATGCAGGAGGCAGGGATTAAAAAGTGCCGGCGTGCATTGCAAAATTACCGGTGATTGTCTAATCCCTAAAACCTACAAAACAATGAACAGTTTACGCAACCGGGTATATCTGATCGGGCGTTTAGGATCAGATCCGGAAATCAAGCAGCTTAACGGGGGAAAAACCCTGGCCAGGTTTTCGCTGGCAACCAATGAAAATTATACGGATGCCGATGGGAAAAAAGTCAAGGAGACTCAGTGGCACAATTTGGTTGCCTGGGGAACCACGGCCAAGACAGCCGAAAAATACCTGAAAAAAGGTTCGGAAATTGCCATTGAGGGCAAGCTGATTCACAGGAATTATGAAGACAAGGGCGGAAACAAAAGGTATGTTACCGAAGTTCAGGTAAATGAATTTCTTATGCTGGGAGGAAAGAAGGAAAAAGAATAGGTTACCTGACGGGTTGTTATTGGGGTATTACCGGTGCAGGGCGGAACCGTTATGGTTTCGCCCTGTGTTTTTCAGATGCAATGCACCCCGATTTTTTGTAACTTTGAGAAAAATATCGGCCATGGATCTCAGGCACACATCGAGATTACTGGTAATTTCGCTTATTCCCCTTGTTTTGTATTGTTCCACATCCAATCCCAAGCAATCTATGAGCACATCGGGAAACGAACGGGCTTCTGATAGTCTGGTCAACCGCAGGCCGGCCGTTGCCGGCAGTTTCTACCCGGGTTCTGCAAAGGAACTTGCCTCAACCTTGTCGGATCTGTTTGCTTCGGCTGAACCACGAAAGGTGTCAGGTACCATTCAGGCGGTAATTTCTCCCCATGCCGGTTATGTATTTTCGGGAGGTGTGGCCGCGTCGGCTTTTCATCAGCTTGATCCCGGAAAAACATACCGGAACATCTTTGTCATAGGTTCAAGTCACCGGTTCAGTTTTGACGGGGCTTCCGTTTACACCCGCGGAAACTATGAAACACCGCTGGGGACTGTTCCGGTGAATCTGGAACTGGCCAAGAAACTTGCGGATGACCCATCGGGAGTTTTTACCGACAGGACGGATGCGCAGATTTATGAACACAGTCTGGAAGTGCAGCTCCCCTTCCTGCAGAAGATCTATGGAAACAAGCTGACCATTGTTCCGGTTGTAATCGGAACACAACGTCCGTCGGTGTGCAAAAAAATAGCCCAGGTTTTGAAGCCATACATGGTACCGGAAAATCTGTTCGTGATTTCCACTGATTTTTCGCATTATCCGGGGTATGAAGATGCTGTCAGGGCTGATATCCTCACCGCCGATGCCATTTGCTCCAATTCGCCTGAGAATTTTCTGAATACCATACGCAAAACAGAGGCTAAGGGTATCCCGGGTCTGGTTACCTGTATCTGCGGATGGACTTCAGTTCTGTCCTTGCTGCACATGACCGAAGACCTGCCGGGCATTGAATACCACAAGATACAGTACCGCAATTCAGGCGATTCACCTTACGGTGAAAGAGACCGAGTGGTAGGCTATTATGCCATTGCCGTTACAACAAAAGCCGGAACATCCGATAACAAGCCTTCAGCAAAGGAAAGCAGCAATGAGGAATTTTCCCTTACCGCGCAGGAAAAGAAAACGCTTGTTTCCATAGCCCGGAATACGCTGGAAAGTTATATACGCAACAGCAAAATACCATCGGTTGAAAGGAATCTCCTGACCCCTGCCCTGGAAACCCCCTGCGGGGCTTTTGTCACCTTGCGAAAAAAGGGAGAACTGAGAGGATGTATCGGAAGGTTTGAGCCTACCGAGCCGCTCTGGAAAGTAGTTCAGGAAATGACCGTTGCAGCGGCCATGCATGATTACCGGTTTGAACCTGTTGACAGAAATGAACTGAAAGAAATTGATATAGAAATCTCTGTCCTGACTCCCCTCAAACGAATCAATTCACCTGACCAGATACGACTGGGTATTGACGGCATTTACATTCGTAAAGGATCCGCTTCCGGCACCTTTCTTCCCCAGGTTGCCAAAGAGACCAACTGGACGCTGGAAGAGTTTCTGGGGCATTGTGCACGCGACAAAGCCGGGATCGGATGGAACGGATGGAGAGATGCCGAACTATACACCTACCAGGCCCTCATCATAGAGGAGAAAGATTTTCAGTGAGAAATCCACCGAGAGGCCAATGAAACATCCATACAGTCTACTGCCTTTGGCGGCCCTGTGCCTTGCCGGTTATTTTCTTACCCTTATGCTGGTAAGGATGAAGGTGCTTTCCCTTTCGGCCCACCGGAAAATATGGAATTCCCTGTTGCTGGTCACCTTTCTTGTTACCGGAATTCTGGGAATTTTACTGGTCATTAACCTGAACTACCGACTGGAATGGACGTGGATCAAAACAGCCCTCCGCTGGCATGTTCATTTCGGAATCGGTATGGTGGCCGTAGCGGCTTTCCACCTGAGCTGGCATCTGAACTACTATCTTCAGATTTTCACCGCCAACAACACTGAGAAGATCACCAGGCCGGAACAGGCCAAACAAAGCATGTATCAGAAGCTTTCCGATCCGGAAGTCAAAGCCTATTCCTTTCTGCTGGGGTATCTGACCCTGCAGGTTCAGCTTGTTTTTCTTCGTCAGTTTCTTAATCTTTTCAACGGTAATGAGCTCATAATAGGCTGTGTATTGTTTGTATGGATGCTGATCACAGGGCTTGGAGCAACAGCAGGAAGGAAGTTTGCGGGCCTGACAAAAACTTCTCCCCTTTCATCGGCTTTTGCCCTGCTGTCTCTTCTGCCGCTGGTGTTCTATCCGTTGAGCTATTTTTTCAGGATCGTGATATTTCCTCCCGGCACCATGCCCGGACTAGTTGCTTCGCTCCTGTTCATTGCCGGAATATTGTTTCCCTTCTGTTTTTTATCAGGTATAGCATTTACGCAGATTATCAGGAATTTACCTGAGCAGAGCCGCATCCAGGCATCGCAGGTATATGCCTGGGAGACCCTGGGTGCTTTAACGGCCGGATTACTGTATACTTTTCTTCTGAGTCATTTTTTGAATACATTGTTTATTCTCACCTTTCCGGGGGTCCTGATTCTGTGGTTATGTGCGCGTACCGCTTCGCCGGAAAAAATCAGAATATACCGTACCGGATTTGGACTTCTGCTTGCAATTTCCCTGATATTAGTCATTTATGGATTGAAGGCAGAGACCCTGATGGCGCAATGGCAATATCCTGGGCAAAACATCCTTTTATTTCATGAAACCCCCTACGGGCGGTTCATCCTGACCGAACAGGCCGGGCAGAAAAGCATCATCAGCAACGGAAATTTACTTGCAACAGGCAACAACACAGTTGACTGCGAAGAAGCCGTTCATTATCCCCTGGTACAAACCGGTTGCTGGGATACCTTACTGGTGATTTCAGGCGACCTGGAGGGCATGCTTCCCGAGCTGGCGAAGTACCCGATCAGGCATGTTGACTATGCCGACATCAATCCCTTCTGGGTTTCGGTGGTACGCGACAGTTTGGGTGCCGGATGGCCTTTCACTATCGGTTTTCATGCAGTTGATCCGGTTCAGATGCTGCGGAATACAAGATCGGAATACAATGCCATCCTTGTCCAGTCGGCCGGAATGGGTACCTTGCAGGAAAACCGACTGTTTTCAGCCGAATTTGTCGGGACAGTAAAAAAACATCTGGAACCGGACGGTGTTTCCTGCTGGTCTCTGCCTACCTCGTTCAATTATCTGAATCCCGAAAGCAGGCAAATCAATTCATCTGTTGTCAATACCCTGAAAACATATTTTGCTCATATCCTGCTCATTCCGGGAGAGAAACTGTACCTGATTGCCAGCGATTCCCCCCTGAATTACAATATTCCGGAACGCATTGAAAAACTGAATATTAAGAATGATTATGTAAACCAATACTATATAGATTCGACATTACTTTTATTGCGCGTACACGAAATAAAAAAGACCCTGATCAGCAGTGCCCCCGGGAACCTGGCCTTTCGTCCCGCAGGTACCTTCCTTCACCTTCGTTTCTGGTTAAGTCAGTACCGTTCGTCTTATTACGGAGTAGTATTGTTTTTTCTTCTCATCGGAGTAATCGCTTTCGCGTTGTATACATCAGGAAATGCGATCATGCTGGCAGCAGGGGGAGCCGGATCGGCTCTTGAGTTGCTCCTTATTCTCGGGGCCCAGATCCTGTATGGTTCTGCCTATCAGACCACAGGACTGATGATAGGAGTATACATGGCAGGAATGGCCGCAGGAGCCTGGGCAGGAAGCCGGCTTCCGCAGGAAAAAGTTCAGTCAGCAACCATGTTTGCTGCCGCATTTTTCATCTTCCTCTGCGTCATCACACCCTTTGTATTGACCTTTCTTCAGCGGAGTGAAACGGATGAAATTCCGGGTTACCTTCTGCTATCAGTGCTTCTGTTGGTAACGGCCACAATTCCGGGACTGCTTTTTGCCGCTATTGCCGGGAGAATCAGCGGCAGTGCCGCCGGAAGTCTTTATGCGGCCGACCTTACAGGCTCAGCTGTTATTCTCATTCTCACCACCGTCTTTGTTTTTCCGGTATATGGATTGCGTGTTACCGGCCTGGTATTGGGAATTGTAATACTGGCGGGTTTACTTCGTTCGAAGTTGTCGGGCAAATCAGGCCGGAAACTCCTGTAAATGCAAACACGTTCCGACCTACTCTCCCATCTGCTCGTCAAGCCGCTGCTGGCGGTTCAGCCTATTTTTAAGGATGTAGCTGTATTCTCTGGCCTTTTTATTGTTGTAACGCACATAAGACTTCTCAGCCCATTCGATGGCTTCCTGCAGATTGCCGGCTATTTCAGCTGCCAGCGCCATGTTGTAGCAGGCACGACCGGCCAGTTTGGAATCGGGGTCATCTGTATATTTCCTCCAAACATCGGCCGCTTCTTCCCAGCGATTGGTTTGAGCCAGCCTTTTTGCATACTTCATATCATCATTTCCCTTTTTATACATTTCCCTGCCGGTATGAATCCATGAAGGGGAAATTCTCCGGGCATACTGTGTTCCGGCAAAATATCCTGCCTGTTTTACGATTTCATTCTGGGGAGGAAGATTGACAAGCGCTTCTTTATGGCTTCTTCCTTCGGCCTCCCATTCTCGGTAATCGGTGAAAATGCTTTCATCGATAATTTGCCTGTTGGCCGGATCGTAAATCCGCCAGCCCGATTCAATATTAGACCGAACGTGGGTTATTGTTACCTCGTATTTGACTTCCCGGTCATTTTCCTTGCGGGTACGTTGTTCTTTCCTATCGGAATACAGGTTATTTGAATCGAAGACCTCGAGCGACAGAAGCGCATCGGTCTGGTTCTGGCGGCAGATTCTCTCCACTGTATTCCAGTCAAGCGGCGCCGGAAACTGACGGGTGCCGGTTCCCTTCAGTTCATTTTCGGGCGGAACAACGACGGTGAACCTGGGCGAACTGACCAGTCCATCGGCAACCCCGCGCACGCATTCAAACGAGCCAACCCTGTCGGCAAACAATCCCTCTCCTGTTATCACCCCTTCCAGAACGTCTTTCACCTTTTCTTCTTTTGCCGGAAGACTTCGGTTTACGACAGCCAGAGAGCGGATACCGCGCGGCACATTGATTTGTGCCGGTTCCAGTACAGTAAGGGTTACATTCATCGTTGAACACGATGCCAATGTAAGCAGAAGAGGCAGGAAAAATAGTTTCATCATAATAAAATTAATTTTCAATGGTATGATGGAACCCACATGTTCGGCATTTTATTACCGCTGTGTTTGTGTTTGTTAAACATGTGGGTTTCATAGGGAAATGATCAAATGAAATATTTTTCATTGGTGCGGAAAGATAGGGATATTTTCTGAACTGACAGTGACGGAATGGCACTCATACCAGGGGTGTGTATGGAAGAATGAAGGCAGTCTTTTCTTACGCTGCGGATGAATAGGGCCGATATAGAGAAACCCGGTGAATTGCTCTATCTTTGTTTTCATAAAGATACAATACACATGCAGGAAGATACCATATGTGCCATTGGAAGTCCCCCGGGACAGGGAGCTATAGCCGTAGTTCGAATCAGTGGTCCGGCATCGTTTAAGGCACTCGGTCAGATTTGTTCTCCGCAGAAGGCAGGAAAAAAACTGGAAGAAGTTCCCCCCGGAAAGATGGTTCGTGTATGGATACGGGATGGTGAGGCCATGCTCGACGATGGTATGGTATGCCGTTATGTTTCCCCCCACTCCTACACGGGAGAAGATATGGCAGAAATCTTCTGCCATGGCTCGGTTTACATCCAGCAGCGTTTGCTTCAGCTGCTGATTGCATGCGGCGTGCGGCTTGCCAGGCCGGGTGAATTTACCCAGCGCGCCTTTCTGAACGGCAAAATGGATTTATCGCAGGCCGAAGCGGTTGCCGATCTGATAGCTTCCTCATCGGGAGCCTCGCATCGTCTGGCCATGCACCAGATGCGCGGCGGTTTCTCTTCAGAAATTGCCGTCCTGAGAAAAGAGATGCTGCACTTTGTGTCATTGCTGGAGCTGGAACTTGATTTCAGCGAGGAAGATGTGCAATTTGCCGATCGCTCTGAACTTACGGCACTTCTTGATCAAGTGATAGAGAAAATACGCACCATGGCCCGGTCCTTTGCCAGCGGGCAGGCCCTAAAAAACGGAATTCCGGTTGTGATTGCCGGTTTACCCAATGTCGGCAAATCAACCCTTTTAAATACACTGCTCAATGAAGACAGAGCCATTGTTTCTGAAATTCCCGGAACAACAAGGGATACCATTGAAGATACCCTGCATATTGAGGGTTATTTGTTCCGGATCATCGACACGGCAGGACTGAGGCATTCGAAAGATGAAATTGAAGCAATCGGGATCAGAAAGACCAGGGAAAAACTCAGAACCGCACGAATTGTTCTTCTGGTCATTGATCTGACGGAAGCCAGCAGTGAAATACCCGGAGAGATAAAAGCCCTGCAACTGGACACCGAACAGCAGATAATTCTGGTAGCCAACAAGGCCGATAAAGTTCCGGAAGAAGACCTGAAGAAGAAAGTGTCGGAACTGGAACAGCTGAATGCCGGAACGGTAATTCCCATATCGGCAAAAAAGCAGAACAATCTTGAAATGCTGAGAAAGGAACTCGTTAACAGGGCACAGTCGCTGACCGAAGGGCAGGATGTACTGGTAACCAACCTGCGGCATTTTGAAGCCCTCGACAAAGCCAGGCAGGCACTGGAAAGAGCAGGTACAGGACTGAAAGAAGGCATACCCACCGATCTGGTGGCCCAGGACATCCGTGAAGCGATGCATTACCTGGCCGAAATAACCGGCGAGATCACTACCGATGAGATCCTGGGGAATATTTTCAAAAATTTCTGTATAGGAAAGTAAACAGGTTGACGGCCCGACCAGTTGCCGTCAGCAAAAGATTCATGTACCGGTGCTATCCGGCACGATGGTCAGTTTTATCGTTTCCTTGTTGACCACACTGGGCTGGAGCAGCAAAGCAGGAACCATATACATACCGTTATTGATACTCATATTGAGTGAAGGAACGGCAGATTCCTTTGCGACCTTCATGGCAAAATCGGCGGCGCTGATGGCAATATTTTCAATTGGTTTATACACCGTCATCACCTGTTTCCCGGCCATAATTCGTTCACAGGCAATCTGGTCAGCATCCTGGCCAGAAACCCACACCTTTCCGGCCAGATTTTTCTCTTCCAGAGCATTGACCACCCCGGTGGCCAGATCGTCATTGGCTACCAGCACAGCATTGATGTCGGGATGCTGTTTCAGGCATTCCTTCATCAACTTGTAGCTTTCATCCTTATCCCATCGCGGCACAAATTTGTCGAATACAACCCTGATATCGCCGCGGTCAATATACGGACCAAGCACATTCAGCTGGCCGGTTTTGATCATCAGGGAATTATGGTCGGATGTAGGTCCGCTGATAATGGCATATTTGCCTTTCGGGCACACCCTTGTAAGGTATTCGGCCTGCAGGCGGCCAACTTCCATATTATCGAACGAAATATACAGATCGAGATCGCAGTTCCGGATGAGGCGGTCGTACGAAATTACCGGAACCCCATGTTTATGGGCCAGTTTGACTATTTTGGCAGCCTGGTACTGATCAACCGGAACAACAACAAGCACATCCACACCAGCTTCCAGAAGTTTCCTGGCCTGTTCGAACTGCCGGTCAGGATTTCCGTTGGCAGTATCAAACAGCAGCTGGCCGTTGAGTTCCCTGATGCGTTTTTCAAAAATCTGTTTATCCTTTGCCCATCGTTCCTGGGCGAAGCTATCCATTAAAAGTCCCACCTGCTTTTTGGAAGAACATCCTGAAAAAAGAAACAAAAGAAACAGGGAGGCAATAGCCATCCGCGATAAGATTCGGGTTTTCATGGCAAAAGGATTTAAAGGTTATCAATCCCTGCAGCAACACCCTTTCCTGATTGTATAAAAGTAATAAAACTTCCGGTGGAAAACAAGTTTTGCGAGATATTTCAGAGTAGGCTAAACCCGTTCATTTATAAGGGCTTTCAGGATAGAGCGGACAAAAAAAGGACCCTGATAGATAAACCCCGTATAAACCTGGATAAGGGAAGCACCGGCATGCAATTTTTCCACGGCATCTTCGGGAGTCATAATGCCGCCGGTTCCAATGATAGGCAATGCATGACCCGTTTTATCAGCAATGTACCGGATGATTTCGGTAGAACGCCGGCTCAGAGGCGCCCCGCTCAATCCGCCCTGTCCGATTGTGTTCAGTTTTTCCTGAGGAGTCAGCAGGTTATCGCGGCGAAGAGTAGTATTGGTCGCCACAATACCATCCAGACCGGTTTCATCAATAATAGCAAGAGTTTCGTCAATCTGCTGAAAACTCAGATCCGGAGAAATTTTCAGCAGCAGCGGTTTTCGTACCGGCATGCTCTTTCTGGTTTCCGTAAGCCGGACAAGAATACTGCGCAACATATCCTTATCCTGCAGTTCCGACAGATCCCTGATATTGGGACAACTGACATTCACCACGAAATAATCGGCCACATCGTACAAAGTCTTCAGCACGAAGTCATAATCCTCCACCGCCAGATGATTGGGAGTAGAAGTATTCTTTCCGATGTTAGCACCAATAATAATATCAGGTTTATTTTTCAGCAACCGCAATCTGACCGCCTCAGCGCCGTCGTTATTAAACCCCATCCGGTTTATCAGACCCTGGTCGGCCGGAATGCGGAACAAGCGGGGTTTAGGGTTTCCCGGTTGCGGCCTGGGAGTAACCGTTCCGATTTCGATAAAGGAAAAACCAAAAGCAGCAAATTCGTTATACACCAGAGCATTTTTGTCGAATCCGGCCGCAAAACCAACAGGATTTTCGAAATGCAGGCCAAAGACATTTCTTTCCAGTTTAACCGCACGAGGTTTGCATATATGCGTAACGACCGATTTTTTCCCCGGAATTTTAAAAAGAAAACGGATTCCCGATATCAGCCAGTGATGAATTCGTTCGGGGTCAATAAGAAAAAGAAGAGGGCGGATCAGCAGTCTGTACATAAATTTTTTAGCAAATCTACTAAGAAAAAAGAACTCTCTGTAATTCACATACGTAAACTTGCAAATGATTACACTTGTAAACATTCTAATCATTTTAACTAACCTGAACGGAATAAAGGGCAAAAAGATGGCAAAAAATTCGGGTTTATTTGTCGGAACCTTTATTACAGAGGCAGGATTCAGGTATTCACACCAGTCTTACTTCCTGGTATGCCAGATCTGCGCTTATCTGGTTCCCATTTAAGCTGAAACAAAACCCTTTTGCACAAATTCTGATCACAGTATACCTGGATAAAGTTTTGACCGGAAGGTATTTCCGGCAATGGAAAGTCACTATCTCCTGATCCGGAATCCATCATGAGTCCGGATCGTTTGCATTCCATTCCGCAAGCGTTCAGGAAAAAACAATACCCCAGGCCGAAAATTCAAGGAACAGACGAGAGCAGAAAAGAATTTACTGTCCTTTATCCTGCTGAGGCACAAAGCGCTGGTAGGTATTATCGGCAAACAGCAGAAGAATTTCCTTCACCCTGGAAGTATTTTTACCGGCATCAGGAACAGAGGAACCATATTTTTCCGGATCGGAAGAACGGATCTCCCGGATCCCCCCGGTTTTTACCGTATCTGCGGCGGTTTCAGGGGAAGGCAAAGGCTGTTCAAACAGAGTTCCCGTGCGGGGTTTTCTGTACATTTCCCCCTTCCCCAGAAGAAGCCATTCGGGATTTACCTCAGGGAACCGTTTGAGAATCTTCACCAGCACATCATAACTGGGCAGATTGCGTCCCGATACGAGATGCGATACCGCCGACCGCTGAATGGAGAGTTCATCGGCAAATTGAGACGGAGAAAGCGATTCCGCCTTCATCAGAGCCAGGAGACGATCTTTCATAAGAACCACATAATTCTATTACAAATGTAATTTAATTTGTGTTTACAATAGTACCCTGAATCGATAATAGGTAATTTACGGATGTAATTTTATTAATCCGTTAAGTAAGCAAATCCTGCATAAGAAAATCTACCAGCTGGTTTAATGGCCAGCTTCACGATTTTGCAATACGGGATGGAATGTTAAAGACAAGTTCAGAGAAGCCCGAAACTTACTTCTAAGGACGATCCATGTTTGTTGAAGGGCATATGCGAGGGAGACGTAACAATAAAATCCCGATTCCGGCGTTGGTCCTTTGCTGTACTTCCAACCATTAGGGCATTCATGCTTCATTTGACGAAATGCTTTGCGCATCAAAAACAACGCGGTATGCCATAAGAACCGCTTTCATTCCGTTTCAGAGGAACTTGTCCGGATACCTTTGAAAAAAACAATCCACAATGTATACGGTCGATTGCTCTGTATATGCGCAATAGGAACTTAAAAGACTATTTATTTTTATGTTAAAGTATTAATTGAAATAAAATGCATGAAATATTGATATACAACATAATAATTCCTTATTTTATACGATTGTTTCTTTCCAACCGTTTTTCTGATGAAAAATATTTCAACTTTTAGTTAAAAAAATACATGTAAAATACTGGTTATTAATGTACTAAATCAAAAATATTTTAATGTTTACATTTGTAATACCGGGTAAAAATCTCCTTATGGACACTTCCTGCCAACGAATCAGTCGGCAGAAAGGACAAAAATTTATCTTTGTTCAACCTATCGAAATACACTATCGAACATGCGCAAAACCGATCTGCTTTTTCTGATGGCCATTGTTTTAATGGGCTTTCTTTACGGACTGCACCGGATCATCCCCATGCGCCCCTATTCCATTCATCAATGGCGGCAAACCGATTGCCTCTCGATCACCCTGAATTACAGCAGGGAAAATCTCCCTTTTGTGCAACCGGAAATTCATAATGTAACCTTCGGAGAAGGCAAAGTTGTCAGTGAGTTTCCGGTTATATACTATATGGTGGGAAAGCTATGGAAAATTACAGGGCAGAACGAATCCATTTTCCGCATTCTCAATCTGCTGATCGTCATAACAGGGCTCTTTCTGCTGTATCGTCTTACTGCCGGAATTACCGGGAATCAGTATATTGGTTTGCTGACGGGCCTGCTTCTTTTTGCTTCCCCCCTTCTGGTTTATTACGGCAGTAATTTCCTGATGAATGCACCGGCCTTTGGCTTAGCCCTGGCAGGAGGATATTTTGTATGGAAATACCTTTCAGGTAACCGGTTGATGCATTTGGTAACTGCTGCAGGGATATTTACTCTGGCAGGATTGCTGAAAATCAGTTCGTTGCTGTTGTTTTGTTCCCTTGTGGCTGTTTTCCTTGCCGCCATGTTTGGCCTCTTTGGTCTGAAGAAACTTTCGGCACAAAAGTGGCTTCCTGTAGTACTTGCCATCATGATCGTGCTAGGTATCAATTTCATCTGGTACAAATATGCCATCCACTATAATACCATCCATAAAACCCGCGGAATTTTTCTGCAGGGATTCTATCCTATATGGGATCTGGACAAAGCCGCCATCCGAGCCAACTGGCACACCCTTCGGCATAATCTGCTTCCCGCGTATTTTCATCCATACCTTATCTACTTTGTTCTCCTGGCATTTGTCCTCAATCTTTTTCATTTCAAATCCTGCAAACGGATTCTGATTTTGCTGAACATCGCCACTTTTTTCGGCGTGGTTGCCTACATACTTTTCTTCTATAAGGCGTTTGATGTACATGATTACTACCTGACGGATTTGCTTCTTTTTGTTCCGGTAACCCTGCTTACTTTTTCTGAACGTATTGTGCGCACAAGAAAGCAACTCGCTTCACAATGGTATTTTTATCTGACGGCCATACTGTTTGTTTTGTTTCTCAGTTATTATACAGCTTTGAAAATCAGAATACGGTACAATATACACCAGCATTTTCGCGGATTGCACAGGCTGCTTCCGAAGGAAGAAATTGATGTGTATAACTGGTATCACTGGCACTATGCAACCTATTACAGGGCCTATGAAACGGCCGAACCCTGGCTCAGGAATCTGGGCATCAGGCGGACCGACCGCATTATCAGTATTCCTGATCAAAGCATCAACATAACATTGTATCTGATGGATCAGAAAGGATTCACCGATTTCGGGCGCAGGAGAAATCCACCCCAGCCCATCGGGGAATGGATAGAACATTGCCGGGGACTTGGTGCCCGGTATTTGATTATCAATGACAAGGAATTGCTGAACGACTCTACTGTTGTGCCGTATTGCCGGCAAAAAATATCTGAATACAACAACCTCATTTTATTTGATTTACAAAATTTACCGCACATATCAAATTAAATTTTTCAAGTAATTATTCAACAGCAAAAAGGAAGGAACGTGAAAAAAACGATTGCATTTCACTGGCAGATACTGATAGCCCTTGTTCTGGGCGTGCTATTCGGGTTATTTCTGAAATCCTATTCTTCCTGGGTTGACTGGATGGGGGAACTGTTTCTGAGGGCATTGAAAATGATTGTCATTCCCTTGATTTTCTTCACCATTACCTCCGGCATAGCGAACAACGGCAACGCAGCGAATCTGGGAAAGATCGGAGCAAAAACCCTTGGATTTTATCTGGCAACCACCCTTCTTGCCGCCGTCACGGGGCTTCTTCTGGTAAACCTCATGCGACCCGGACAGGGTGCTGAGCTTCTGTTGCAGGATCTGTCGGAAAAAGGAACCCCCATCCATGAAGGAAAGTCCATCCGGGACCTGCTGATCACCATCATACCCGACAACATATTTTCTGCCCTTACGGCATCCAATACCCTTCAGATAATAGTTTTTGCCGTTCTCCTGGGTTTTTTCATCACACGGTTACCTGAGAATCAGCGCCTGGTTCTGACCCAGTTCTTTGATGCATCCTCGGCCGTAATGATGAAAATTACCATGTTCATCATCCGTTTTGCCCCTTATGGAATATTTGGCATAGTAGCCCGTCAGGTTGCCCTGCAGGACAATCCTGCCGGTCTGGCGGCAAGTCTTGGCCGTTACATGCTGGTCGTCATTGCCGGTCTGAGCCTTCACAGTCTGGTATCGTTGCCTGTCATTCTGCTGGCGTCAGGAATCCATCCCGTGCGGCATTATAAGGCCATGCTCCCCGTGCTGATCACCGCGTTCAGTACTTCGTCATCGAATGCCACCCTGCCATTGACGCTTTCGACCGTTCAGAGCGGGTGCGGCGTATCGCAGCGGATCGCCGGATTTACCCTGCCCCTGGGTGCCACGATCAATATGAACGGAACAGCCCTGTATGAGATCGTTGCAGCCATGTTCATTGCCCAGGTGTATGGAATTCATCTACCCGCTGACAAGCAGATCACAGGAGTACTCGTTGCCCTGCTGGCCGCAGTCGGGGCAGCAGGTATTCCGATGGCCGGACTGGTTACCATGACCATTGTAATGACCGCCATGGGACTTCCCGTGGAAGGAATAGCGCTGGTGCTTACCGTCGACAGGCCGCTCGACATGTTCCGCACCCTGGTCAATGTTCTGGGCGATACCTGTGGAGCCGTAGTAGTGGCCAAATCGGAAGGCGAAAGTCTGACCGTAGCCTGCCGGAAGCATGGAAATGATCAGACTAAAGCATCATAGAGAATCTCAACCGGATGAAGGCCTTTGCGTCCGGTCCCATCTTCGATCTGATGCCGGCAGCTTGTTCCAGGAGCTGCAATAATTACATCCTCCGGCGCGTTTCGTATGGCCGGGAAAAGGACCAGTTCACCCACCTTCATGGACAGTTCGTAATGTTCTTTTTCATAGCCGAAAGAGCCAGCCATGCCGCAGCATCCGGAGGGAATCTCCGTAACCGTATAATTTTCCGGAAAGGAAAGAACCTTTTTTGTGGGATTGGTTGATGCAACAGCCTTTTGCTGGCAATGGCCGTGCAATTTAATTGTACGCGCCCTGGTGGTAAACTGTTTCTTCTTTATATTTCCCCTGTCCATTTCCCTGGCCAGGAATTCATCGATCATATAGGAGCAGGAAGCGATTTTTTTTGCCAGCTCCTTCATTTCTCCCCGCATGAGATCAGGGTATTCATCGCGGAAACCCAAAATAGCAGAAGGTTCAATACCCAGCAGAGGACGTTCCTCCGACACATAATCCTTTAAGCAGAGCAGGTTGGTGCGGGCGATTTTCCTCGCGCGGCGGAGAAGACCTTTTGAGATGTAGGTACGGGCGCTCTCTCCGTGCCGGGGAAGCTGAACCCTGTAGCCCAGGCGGGTAAGGAGCTTGATTGCCTTGATGCCAATTTCAACATCATTGTAATTGGTAAATTCATCAACAAAAAGGTTAACCACAGGGGCATTTTCGGGCAGGGAAGCATTCAGTTCAGGCAGGTTTTTTCTGGCCCACCGGCGGAGAGTGGTTTTGTAGAGCTTCGGGAAGGTTCTGTGGACAGTAAAACCCACCCATTTCATAAACGTGTGGGTAACAAGTTTACTGGTAATGATCTGGTTGTACAAAGCCGGGAAGACAGATCCCAGTTTATTGAACCAGGTAATATAGGCAACCAGTCGGGCCCGAAGGGGAACACCATGGCTGTCGTAGTAATGCTGAAGGAATTCAGCTTTCAGTTTAGCCATGTCGACGTTGGACGGGCATTCGGACTTACACCCCTTGCAGGAAAGGCACAGGTCGAGAATATCATAAATTTCCTTATGGTCGAACGGATTTTTCTGGTTGGGGCGGGAAATGAATTCGCGCAGGATATTGGCCCTTGCCCGGGTGGTGGTATTTTCGTCCATGGTAGCCATATAGCTGGGGCACATAGTTCCTCCTATTCTGGCCGATTTGCGGCAGTCGGCTGAACCGTTGCAATTTTCGGCCATTCGTATATAGCCCATGGTAGAGGAGAAATCGAGAATTGTTTCCGGTTCGGTTGGATACACCCCGGGTTCGTACCTCAGGGAAGTATCCATTGGCGGGGTATCGGTAATTTTACCGGGATTAAGAATCCCTTCCGGGTCGAAGGTTCTCTTGATTTCTTTCAGTAAAGCATAATTTTTTTCACCCACCATCATCGGGATAAACTCCCCCCTCAGTCTTCCGTCGCCATGCTCTCCGCTGAGGGAACCGTTGTATTTTTTTACCAGTTTGGCCGTTTCGGTGGCCACGGTTCTGAAGAGCCTGACATGATCAGGGTCTTTAAGATTCAATACCGGTCGCAGATGAAGCTCTCCGGTAGCGATGTGGGCATAGTAAACACAGTTCAGACCCAGCCGCTGCAGCATTTCCTTGAACTCAGCAATATATCCGGGAAGTTTATCGGGGGCAACGGCTGTATCTTCGATTACGGCCACCGGCTTTGCATCGCCCGGTATATTCGAAAGGAGCCCGAGGCCCGCTTTACGGAGAGCCCAAACCCTTTTGATATCGGGTCCTGTAATAAGCGGAAAGTAGTATCCCAGGCCGGCGGCGCCCATTTCCTTTTCCATTTTATCGCGTATCTCCTCAATCTCGGCGAGGGAATTTCTTGCAAACTCTGCAATAATAATCGCACCAGGTTCTCCCTGGATAAAGAAGCGGTTTTTTCTTTGCTCAATATTTTCCCTGGTACAGTCTATGATGATCTTATCCATCAGTTCGATGGATCCCGGAGAATACGTCAGAGCCATCAGGTTGGCCTGCAATGCTTCTTCGAGCGTATGGCAATGCACCGCAACAAGACCGGTTACCGGAGGCGGAAGAGGTTCAAGATGCAAGGTTATTTCCGTGAGAAACATCAGCGTACCCTCGGAGCCGGCAATCAGGGAAGCCAGATTGAGTGAACCTCCTTCGGGAGTAAACGGCTGCTGGCGAAGCAGAATATCGATAGCGTATCCGGTATTCCGGCGTTTCAGCGATGGGTCGGGGTATTCCTTCAGGATGTTGGCCCGGTTTTCGGGATCAGAAAGAATAGAACGAATTTTCCTGTACACTTCTCCTTCTCTGTTCTTGAGGAGGCATTTCTTATCGAATTCTTCCGGGGAAAGCGGCCTGAATTCAACTTCGCTTCCGTCGCTGAGAAAACCCTTCACTGCCAGCAGGTGGTCGCGGGTACTTCCGTAGATCAGGCTGTGGGCACCGCAGGCGTTGTTTCCTACCATCCCTCCTATCATGCACCGGTTGGAAGTGGAAGTTTCGGGAGCAAAGAAGAGCCCGTAAGGTTTCAGTACCTCATTGAG
Organism: Bacteroidales bacterium; assembly: GCA_012517825.1. Classification (NCBI taxonomy): domain Bacteria; kingdom Pseudomonadati; phylum Bacteroidota; class Bacteroidia; order Bacteroidales; species Bacteroidales bacterium. The sequence goes on from JAAYUG010000206.1 coordinate 17,058, forward strand.
TTCATCCAGCACAACCCCCGGTTCAACGCGCACCCAGCGTTCTTCAGCATTTATTTCCAGAATTTTATTCAGATGGCGTGAAATGTCAACAATCATTCCCTTTCCGACAACCTGGCCGGCAAGAGAAGTTCCTGCGGCCCTTGGAATAATGGGTATTTTATGTTCCCGGGCAAAACGGATGATTTTTTCTATATCGTTCCTGTTTTTAGGCCGGATGACAGCATCGGGTTTTTCTTTGTATGCCGAAGCGTCTGTTGCATACATCAGTAAAAAAGGTTCGCCGGTAAAAATGTCGCCTTCTATCTCTTTTTTCAGAATTTCTAAAGGAAAGTCACGCATGGAGAATATGTTCTGTAATTATGTTATAGAGCACAAAGATAAAAACTCTTTTGTTGTTGCGAGTTGGTGACACACGTTTTGTTTGATATCAAATATAGTGCAGTAATTGCCGGGGATATGTTTTCCAATGAGCATTTTCTTTACGCCGTTTTCAATTTACTGCAGGAAGAAAAAACGAGTATCTAAAAAGATGATTTAAATCAGGTAGAAAACCTTCTTCAGATAGTTTAAATTATATACCTTTAGACTTTCCAATTTCAAATTATAAAATACTGATAAACAATGGATTTACTTGAAAAAATAAAAGCGAGGGCAAAGCAGTTGGGAAAACGGATTGTTTTGCCGGAAGGTCTGGAGGAACGAACCCTTAAAGCCGCCGATGAAGTGATCAGGGAAGGGATAGCGCAGGTTATTCTGATAGGTGATCCCGAAAAGGTACAGGCCAAAGCGAAGGAACTGGGGCTTACGCAAATTGCTAAGGCTGCGATTGTTAATCCGCTGCATCATCCCAGAAAAGAGGCCTATATTGATCTGATGGTAGAGCTTCGGAAGAACAAAGGATTAACCAGGGAAGAGGCCGCCAGGCTGATAGAAGATCCGTTGTATCTGGGCACCCTTATCATCAAGTCGGGCGATGCCGACGGGGAGGTTGCCGGAGCCATGAATGCCACGGGGGATGTATTGCGTCCGGCATTTCAGTATGTAAAAACATTGCCCGGCATCAGTGTAGTGTCGGGGGCATTTCTGATGATACTTCCTGACACAAAATTCGGAGAGAACGGACTGATGGTATTTGCTGATTGTGCGGTTCATCCGAATCCGACAGCCAAAGAGCTGGCAGAGATTGCCGTAACCACAGCGCGGACGACCCGTGCGCTGGCCGGATTCGAGCCGCGGATTGCCATGTTAAGTTTTTCGACAAAGGGAAGTGCCAAACATGAACTGGTTGACAAGGTTGTTGAAGCAACGCGCATTGCCAGGGAGATGGACCCCAACCTGCAAATTGACGGCGAACTGCAGGCCGATGCTGCCATCATAGAATCGGTTGGCAAGAGCAAGGCACCGGGATCTCCGATAGCTGGAAAGGCGAATGTACTCATTTTTCCTGATCTGCAATCAGGAAACATTGCCTACAAGCTGGTGCAGCGCATGGCACATGCCGAAGCTGTAGGACCTGTTTTGCAGGGTATGGCTGCCCCCATCAACGATTTGTCAAGGGGGTGCTCGGTAAGTGATATTGTTAATGTGATAGCGATTACAGCCAATCAGGCTGCCGGTTTATAACGAGTTACAAATTTTAAACAGGTAATCATGTCAGAAATACTGGTAGAACCGATTGAACAATACGGTTTGAGTAAAAAGGTACGGACGCAGAGCCTTTTTTCGAAAATAGGAATTGTAGGATGCGGATCCGTTGGCAGGAATCTGGCCCGGCTGGTCAGTGCAAGCGGGATGGAAGTTATTTTTGTGGAGGTGAGTGAGGAAAAAATCGCCATGGCCCTCCGGGAGATTGAACGGGAGCTTGACCGGCAGATCGAGCACTGGGGGATGACCCCCGGGGATAAGCGAATCATTATGTCGCGCATTCATGGCACACTGAAGTACGAAGACCTGCAGGGCTGTGACCTGGTGATTGAGGCCATTCTGTCCAAATCGAGTGAACTGACTACTGAAATCCGTAAAGGTGTTTTCAAAAACATTGAGCGACATGTAGATCCGAATTGCATCATTGCCACGAATTCAACGACTACCATCATAACCGAACTCGCCTCTGAGCTGGAGTACAAGCACCGCTGTGTCAGTTTGCATGTACTGACCACTGCCAAGGATGCCCGTGTAGTGGAAGTGGTCAAGGGGCTTTATACCTCGGAAGAAGTATATCAGGCTGCCTGCAAGTTTGTGAAACTGATCGGAAAAACAGTTGTTCCGGTAGAGGAATCTCCCGGTCTGGTCAGCATCCGGATTTTCTCTGTAATGTTTAATGAAGCCTGCGAAATGCTCATGGAAGGAGTTGCCCGCAAGGAAGATATTGATCTGGTGATGCGCGACGGTCTGGGCCTGGCATATGGTCCCTTTGAAATGGCTGACCGTGCAGGACTGGACAAGGTAGAACGGTGGATGGAAAACCTCTACAAGGAATTTGGAGACATGCGCTATAAACCTTCTCCCCTCCTTAAAAAGATGGTTCGGGCCAACCAACTGGGTACCAAAACCAGAAAAGGATTTTATGAGTACGATGAATCAGGGAGGAAAATTACGCAAACTATTGTAGGTGAATAATCTGAAAGTTTATGAAAATACTTGTTTTGAACTGTGGCAGTTCTTCGATCAAGTTTCAGTTGTTTGAAATGACCACTGAATCTGTTCTTTCCCGCGGAATTGTTGAGAAAGTTGGTTTGAAGGGATCATTTCTGAAGCTGGAGAAGGAGAACGGACAAAAGGTAATGTTTGAAGGAGAAATACTTGATCACCAGACCGGTATTGAATATGTGCTGGGTGTTCTGACGAGCCGGAAGCACGGTTGTCTGAAGAGTCTGGATGAAATTGATGCCATTGGCCATCGGGTTGTGCATGGTAAAGAGAAATTCAAGTCGAGTGTACTGATAACCGATGAAGTCATTCAGGAACTCGAAAGGTGTGTGGATATTGCCCCGCTGCATAATCCGCCCAACCTCAAAGGTATTTATGCCATGCAAAACCTCCTGCCTGCTGTTCCGCAGGTAGCTGTATTTGATACTGCCTTTCATCAGACCATGCCAAAGCATGCTTACATGTATGCATTGCCCTATTCCTTATATGAAAAATACGGAATCAGGCGGTACGGATTTCATGGTACAAGCCATCGGTATGTATCCAGGCGTGCCTGTCAGTTTCTCGGGGTTGATATTGAAAAGCAGAAAATGATTACCTGTCATCTTGGAAACGGGGCTTCCATGACGGCTGTTTTGTATGGCCAGTCGGTCGACACCTCCATGGGGCTTACTCCTGTGGAAGGCCTCATTATGGGGACCAGGGCAGGAGACCTTGACCTGGGCATTATCACCTACATCATGGACAAAGAGGATATCGGTTATAAGGCGGTCAGCACACTCATTAACAAGCACAGCGGAGTACTTGGCATTTCGGGAATTTCTTCTGATATGCGGGAAGTGGAGGAGGCTGCGAATAAGGGAAACGAGCGTGCGAAGCTGGCACTCGATATGTACCACTACCGGGTGAGAAAGTATATAGGTGCCTATACTGCCGCAATGAACGGACTGGATATTCTGGTGTTTACCGGCGGGATTGGCGAAAACGGATGGGAAACAAGGGAGGAAGTCTGCAAAAACATGGAATATCTGGGCATTTATCTTGATTCAGCCAGAAACAAAGGGTTAAGAGGAAAAGAGGCTGTGATCAGCACCGATAATTCCCGTGTAAAGGTTGTGGTGATACCAACCAATGAAGAGCTGGTAATAGCGCAGGATACGCAGATGATAGTTTCCGGCAGGAAGTAAGGATTATTCTTCTATAAACCCCCTGTATGCAATATCTTGAAAAACCGCTGTCGCAGTTACTGAATGTTGCGCGGTCACGGCCGCAACGGAGGCTTGTTGTTGCCGCAGCCGAAGACAAGTCTGTTCTTCAGGCGGTATGGGAGGCAAGGAATGAAAAAATTGTTGCTCCTGTTCTCGTCGGGGATTCGGCAAAGATCAGGGAAATACTCAGGCAGCTGGGGGGCAGTGCGGACGACTGGGAGATAGTTCATGAACCCGATGCCTCGGCTGCTGCGTCGCGTTCAGTTGGATTAATCAGGGAGGGCAAGGGAGAGATCCTGATGAAAGGGTATCTTCCGACGGCTGTTTTGCTGAAGGCGGTTTTGCACAAAGAAAACGGTATCCGCGAATCGAGCATGCTGAGCCATGTTACCCTTTTTGAAATCCCCTCCTATCAAAAATTGCTGGGATTGTCGGATGCAGCCATTAATATTCAGCCCACTGTTGAAGAGAAAGCGGAGATCATCCGGAATGCTGTCAAGGTATTTCACAGGCTGGGTGTTGAGAAACCGCTTGTGGCGGTATTGGGTCCGGTAGAGACTGTTAATCCAAAAATAGAATCGACGGTTCATGCGGCTATGCTTGCTGTCATGCAGGTAAGGAAGCAGATACCCGGGTGTATCATTGACGGTCCGCTGGCCATGGATAATGCCATATCGGCCGAAGCAGCCAGGCACAAGCACATTGAAAGTCCCGTTGCCGGGAATGCTGATATTCTGATAGCACCTGACCTGGATGCAGCGAATATTTTGTACAAGTCGCTGATATTTTTTGCAGGAGCGGTTTCGGCCGCCATTATAACCGGAGCCCGTGTACCGGTAGTTCTTACCTCGCGGTCCGATTCGGAACGAAGCAAACTCTTATCGATTGCTCTGGCAGCTGCTCTGGAATAGTTACCATAAAACTGAACTACCATGCCTGACAAGAAGATTCTGGCCATCAATCCTGGCTCGACATCGACCAAAATTGCCGTGTATCTGAACAACAGGGTCATTTTCCTCAAAAACATCAGGCATCCCCCGGAAGAATTACGGAAATTCAAGCACATCAGCGAGCAGTACGAATACAGGAAGGAAGCGATTCTGAGGGAGCTTCATCATGCCGAGATTGATCTTTCGATGATTGAAGCTGTAGTTGGAAGAGGGGGGCTGCTGCATCCCATCCGTTCCGGGGTATATGCTGTCAACGAACGGCTGAAGGAAGACCTGCGCAAAGGAGTAATGGGAGAGCATGCCAGCAACCTGGGCGGATTGATTGCTGATGACATAGCCAGATCGCTTCCGAATGCCAAAGCCTATATTGCTGATCCCGTAGTTGTGGATGAGATGGAGGATGTAGCCAGAATCAGCGGTCATCCTCTTTTCAATCGTCAGTCCATTTTCCATGCTTTGAATCACAAAGCGGTCGGAAGGGCGTATGCGCGGCTGGTCAATCATCAGTACGAAGAAATGAATCTGATCATTGCCCATCTGGGAGGAGGAATTTCGATAGGGGCGCATAAGCAGGGTCGGGTGATTGATGTGAACCAGGCGCTGGACGGGGAAGGTCCCATGTCGCCTGAGCGGTCAGGCACCCTTCCGGCCGGCCAGCTGGCCAAGCTCTGCTTCAGCGGAAAATACAGCTACGACGAGATTAGGGAAATGATCACAGGGCAGGGAGGACTCATGGCATGGTTTGGCACCAACAACGCCTACGAGATTGAATTACTGGCTGCTGACGGTGATGTTAAGGCAAAGAAAATCCAGGATGCCATGGCATACCAGATTGGCAAGTACATCGGGGCGATGGCTGCGGTATTGCATGGCGAGGTTGATGCCATCATTCTTACCGGAGGACTGGCCCATAATACAGCTCTTGTTGAGTACGTAAAGAAGATGGTTTCATTCATTGCGCCTGTAGTTATTTATCCGGGAGAAGACGAAATGCATGCTCTGGCCATGAACGGACTCCGGGTTCTGCGCGGAGAACTTGAGTGCATGGAATACAATGAATCCAATATGATTAATACCGACCCGTTCAAGGAGGGTTAAGGGACTGAACAGGACACCGGAATGATTTTTCCGTTAAAAAAACGGTGGCCATTCAGGGCAAATTCAGCTATGAAGGAGGCCATTTCTCCGGGAGTGAGCGGAGCCTTATAATCAGGAAATGCTTCTGCCAGCATTTCTGTCTGAACGGAACCAAGTGCCAGGCAATTTACCGAAATTTTATCAGGTTTTAATTCTTCGGCAAGGCATTCTGTCAGTATGGCCAATGCTCCTTTGGAAGCGCTGTAATAATGAAGGCCGGGAAATTTCACACTTCCCTGCACACCACCCATACTGCCGATATTGACGATATGAGGATGCCGCGATTTTTTGAGGAAAGGCAGCAAACTTCTGATCAGCATGCCAGGCACAAGGACATTGGTTTCGAACATTTTTCCGGCTTCTTCGGCAGACATTTCGGAAAAGGGTTTCTTCACCAGAAGTCCTGCATTATTGACAATAGCATCTATCCGGTCGGTCTTTTTCTTGATTTGGTTTACAAGTTCCTCCGGATCTGACAGGCAGGCCAGGAGATCGTATTCTATGGTTACGAGATTTGAAAAAACGTCAGAAAGGGCGAACAGTTGCTTTCCATTTCGGGAAATAGCAAAAACCATACAGGATGAGTCTTCCAGAAATTTTTTGGTGAGGGAAAAACCAATCCCTTTACCGGCGCCCGTTACGATAATGTATTTTTCCGGCATAACTTTTGCATATAGATAAAAAAATACCCGAACTATGTCCAAAAATAAGAAATATGCCGGAATTCTTCTTTTCGTGCTTTTAGCATGGATATTTTCCCCCTCCGTGGGGTATGGACAGGAGCGGAAACGCGACCACGACAAGGAAAGGCAGGAAAAGGAAGAATCGAACCGGAAATTCTTTTTCGGAGGGAATTTTGCATTGATGATAGGGACGATCACCAATATAGAAATTTCTCCCCTGGTAGGATATCACATTACAACCCGGTTGTCGGCCGGAACGGGTATTACCTATGCCTATTACAAGGAACGGTTTACCGGATTCAATACCTATGAATCGCATATTTACGGAGGCCGGATTTTCGGATCGTGGCTGGCGATAAAAAACCTGAAAGAGCTGATTGGTCTGCCGGGTAACGGAGGCATAATCGGCTACACAGAGTATGAAGCGCTGAACATGGATGACAATTATAAGACAACCCTGATCAATACCGGAGATAAACAGAGAGAGTGGTTTCATAATGTTTACGTAGGAGGAGGATACCGGCAACCCCTTGGCAGGAATGCCTCATTCAATATTATGGTTTTATGGAATCTGAATCAGAGCCCGAAATTGCCGTATGACAATCCGACCATTCGAGTCGGATTCTACTTCTAGGCTCAGATTTTCCCTGGTACAATTTCTTTCAATACTTCATCGGGGCAATTTTCTTGGAAAGTTTTCCCGATTGGTGTATCTTTACAACTTTATTTACCTTAAAATTTTATTCGAATGGTAGTAGCCAATAACAAAGTTGTATCCGTTACCTATGAACTCAGAAAGAATTCTGCCGACGGAGAAATCATTGAAATCGTAAAGGAAGACAATCCGCTGGTATATATTGCCGGCATAGGCAGTTTGCTTCCTGATTTTGAAGCCAATCTGATGGGAAAGAAGCTGGATGAGTCGTTTTCTTTTTCCATACCTGCCGACGATGCATACGGACCCCGTGAAGATGCAGCCATCATAGACATTCCCTTGCAGGTGTTCATGGTTGACGGAGCAGTGGACTATGAGCTCGTAAAGATAGGACAGACCATACCCATGCGCGACCAGGACGGGAACCGGCTGAACGGAATTGTTCTGGATGTTAACGAAACCTCTGTCAAAATGGATTTCAATCATCCGCTGGCCGGCGATGATTTATTTTTTACAGGAAAGGTAGTTGGTATCAGGGATGCGACACAGGAAGAACTGGAGCATGGTCATGTACATAGCCATGGTGCGCATTCGCATGATGAAGATTAATATACTTATTTAAGCAGGCGTTTGATCCTGATGGAAAGTTCATTGGGGCTGAATGGTTTGGTAACATAATCATCAGCCCCAAGTTCAAATGCTTTCATTACGATATCTTCTGCCCCGATCCGGGTAAGCATTACTATAGGAATAGTCAGTTTCAGGTCATTTCGAACGTGACGGATGAGTTCAAGTCCATCGATGAGCGGCATATGAAGGTCGGTAAGCAGAAGATCAAACTGTGATTCAGCAAGTTTTTGTTTTGCTTCCGCTCCGTCGTGAACAGCCACCACCTCATATCCTTCCTGAAGCAAACGGTGATTGAGTGCCATCAGAGTCATTGCATCGTCTTCACAAACAAGAATTTTCATTGCCCCTCAAAATTACAGTACAACAAATATACAATTTAAATCTGAAAATCAGATTTTAGGTTCTCAATAACCAGTTTACAATCGGCAAAAATACGGGCGGCAAGTTCGGAAGCCAGATCCTGGTCGGGGGTATTTTTGGAAAGGTCTTCCAGTTGATCTGCGAGGAAACGGGTTTCGTTCATGCCAATAAAATCAAGTTGGGGAGCGAACTGGTGCACGAGTGAGCGCACCAGAGGCCAGTCAGCCTTGGCAGTGGCCATATTTATCTGATCCAGAAAGCGGGGTGCATTTGTGACGAATTCAGTAACGATGTTTTTTACAAACAATTCATCGCCGCCTGATATTTCTCTCAGATAGGAAAGGTTGTAGTTCATAAAATCACCAGAGATTAGTGCAATCTTTTGTATGTATCGTCCAATATTTTACTCATCAGTGGTATGTAATAACGCCATACAAAATTAGTGGTTTTTTGCGGTGAAGACGAATGCAGCACTGAAATTTTTTCCCAGTTTTTAATCTTTCTGGTCCAGTAAGGAATCCGGCAATTTGAAAAGTCGCCGGTAAAATACCAGAGTGACTGTTTTTGACGGGAATGAATAATAGCAGGAAAACGAACCGGTATCATTTCCCTTTCCATACGGGCCCTTCCGGAATCGTTAACCGGGATGTAGAATTCTGCAAAGATTTCATTGGCTGGACCCGAACCGGAGATTTCAAACCAGCCAGGATACTGGATGGTGTCGGGGAGGTAGTATTCAGCAGCTTTGCTTTTTGGAGTTACGATCAAGGGGATAGGGCTCAGAAGGTCATTCTGATCCAGTACTAAGATTCTGCTACCCCGTATGAAAACTATTCCAGGTCCTTTAAAATGCCATGGTTTTCCATACAATTTTGTATAGCTGGCAACAAGTTCCGGAAGCAGATCGGGATTTTTCGCTGTGTCGAGTTTTGGAAAAAATTTGCCGTTCCAGTATGAATAATCGATTTTGAACATTTCAGCTGTTTTATTGAGAACCAGAGGATCGGAAGCGGATGAAAAGAACTGGTGTTCGGCAATGACGGTTTTATTTTTATCGTACATGCTTTTAAGAAGGAAATAATCATTCTGGTTCAGACCTCCGATAATCTTAATAGTTGAGCCTTTCTTTTCGCCGGAGGCTCCCATGAACCATTCTCCATAGGTTATTCCTTTTGTATCGGCGTAGAAAAGCACATCATTCTTATCGCTTAATTCTTCGATGTCTTCAAGCCGTATTCGTTTTACTTCGAAATTACGGCTGTTTTCAGGAGCCAGAGGCAGAAAACCATAATAGTCGGTTGCCAGGTCGTACGGTTTTCCGTCAGATTTTGTAAAGCGGAAATGATTGAGTGTCCATAGGAAAGGTAAGTGACTGCTACGGCAAATATCTGTGACCGATTTGTCAACCAGAATGACACCCAGTTGCCTTTGCGGCTCAATGCGCCATAAGATATGGCCAGCAAACGGAATCAGGATCAGAAGAACCAGTAAAACCAGAATTATCCGGAGTGTTTTCATGGGGCAGAATTTTTAGGATAAATTTCTGGACAAATTTTTAATGGAGCACAAGTTATAAAAAAAAATGATATCAATTGATTTTCAGGACATCTAATTTGCGTTTACTTTATTAATTTTTGTGTTGGGCAAATAATCTTCCATTCGCAGAGCGGGATATTTGGTGATGGGATATTGTACAGCTTTTTTTGAAGCCGCAATAAAATCCATTGAACCAATCAGCCGGCTAATGGCATTTGTCCGTCAGTTGGCAGATAAACAATGAATAAACCGGTTGAATAAAACCAATTCATTATCTTTGCTGCAATTCAAAATTTTCTAACATGCACGTGCGCAAGTTTTTCCTTGTTTTTTTGTTCGTTCTGTCGATACAGGAAGTGTTTTCGCAGCAGCCCTGGTTGAATCCGAGATACGGCAGTGACAGTGTTTCCCGGATGCGATGTGCATCCAACCTTTCGAATGTTGATCAGTTTGTCAAGATCAATGTAATTGATTATGCTGTTGACAGCTGGAAGTATGTATTTGACAATTGTCCTCAGGCCAGTAAGAATATTTATATTTATGGCGTACGGATATATAAATATCTTATTGAGAAGGCGGCGGATGAAACCGAAAGAAGCAGAAAGCTGGACAGTCTGATGCTGATTTATGAGCGGCGCATCCAGTTGTACGGTGAAGAAGGTATGGTTCGTGGCAGAGAGGCTCTGGATGTTCTGAAGTATTCCAATCGGATTGATACAGCTTATCGATTGTTATCACGCAGTTTTGCTTTGCTTAAGGAGCAGGTTGAAGATCCTGTTTTATTAGCCTATGCTCAGGTTTCTGCCCAGATGCTCAAAGAGGGAAAGATAACGGAAGAAACCTACATGAGCAATTTTGAAACCATTACCGAATTCATCAACAAGCGCCTGAATTCCAATCCGAATGATGAGAAGACACTGAATCTGCAGGAGAGCGTTGTTCAGATATTTCAGACCGGGCCCCAGGTTTCCTGTGAGTCGCTGAGTGCCTACTATACGCAAAAAGCAGGAAAAGATGAAAACAAACCTGATTTTCTTCGCACAGCTATAACGGTACTGGAGAAGAATCGTTGTACACAGTCGCCTGTTTATGAGCGGTTTCTCAGGAAACATGCTGAAGTTGACACAGGTTCGGCATCGGCCTATCAGCTGGCCAGGTATTATACCGGGAAAGAAAAGTTTGAAGATGCCGTTTCAGCTTATCAGAAAGCCATTGAGGCTGAAAAAAGCGATGTCCTGAAAGCGCGGTACTATTATCAGATGGCACTTATCGAAGGAAGCCGGTTGAATCAGTTCAAATCTGCCAGGGATCATGCCCTCAGGGCGGCAGAGCTGATGCCCCGCTGGGGTGAGCCATTTATTCTGATAGGGAATCTCTATGCAGGAAGTTCAAAAACATGTGGCAGTAGCGAATTTGAACAGAAAGCTGTTTTCTGGGCGGCTGTCGATAAATTTGTTCAGGCCATGCAGGTTGATCCCGATGTTTCGGAACAGGCAAGGCAGCTTATCAGCGATTACTCGAAATATTTCCCCAATAAAGAAGTGGCATTTTTCAACGGGTACACGGAAGGGCAAACCTACCAGGTGGGATGCTGGATAAATGAAACTACCAGGGTTCGGTTCTGATTATCTTCCCGGATCGAATTTGTAGCCTACTCCTTTAATTGTTTTGATCAGCCGGTCACCGAATTTTTCACGCAATTTGCGTATATATACATCAATTGTCCTGTCACTGGTTTGTATGTCCTGACCCCACAAATAATCATAGATATCGGTTCGGGTAAACACTTTGAAAGGTTTGGAAACCAGGAGGCAGAGAAGGTTGAATTCTTTTCTCGGCAGGCTGATTTCGTTACCATCCATGATGACAAGATAGCGTTCCCGGTCAATAGTCAGCGGCCCTGCATGGATAATTTTTTCTTCCGGTGTTTCGGTGCGGTTCTTGGGTTCTCCCGTGCGTTTCAACAGGGCTTTTATATAGCTGACAAGAAGTTTGGGACGGACCGGTTTGATAAGATAGCCATCCGCTCCTGCCTCATAGGCGGCAATCTGGGTATAATCTTCTGAACGGGCACTCAAAAAGCAGATAATAACGTTCGACAATTTATCATTGGCACGGATGATTTCGCAGGTTTCAATGCCATCAATGCCCGGCATCATGATATCGAGAAGAATGAGATGCGGAAGGACTTCAGCGGCAAGCTCAATGGCTTGCTGGCCCGAAGAGGCTGTATAAACGGAAAAACCTTCTTTTCGGAGATTATATTCCAGAAAGGTCAAAACATCCTGTTCGTCATCAACGACGAGAATTTTATAGGCGGTCATTCTTGATTGATGTAAGTCAACCAAAAGTAAACCGCATGTATAAAATATTTATTAAGTAAAAGTTATGAAAAAATTAAACATGATCCTTTTCCCTTTCGCTGACCTTGCTTCGGATAAAAAATATTTTCGATGATGATTCAAAACTAAACTTCGGGATTTTACCTGGAGCATTTAACAACAAAAAAGGCCGTTAGCCTTCAAATTTATACCCCACGCCTTTGATGGTTTTGATCCGGTCCTCTCCTATTTTTTCTCGGAGTTTTCTGATATGCACATCAATCGTGCGGTCGCCGACAATCACATCGTCACCCCAAATCTGGTGGAAAATTTCATCCCGAGTAAACACTCTGTCGGGTTTCGAAACCAGTAAGCTCAGCAGTTCGAATTCCTTTCTCGGAAGTTCCATCTGCCTGCCGTTCTGAATAACGACATATTTATTTTTATCAATCGTTATATCATTATGCGTTATAATCTGTTCATCGGATGTCTGGAAATCTTCACCAGAAGATTGGCCATAGCGTTTGAGAAGAGCCTTAATGCGGCTCAGCAGAACTTTTGGTTTTACTGGCTTGGTAATGTAGTCGTCGGCTCCGGCTTCAAATCCGGCAATTTGCGAATAATCTTCCCCTCTGGCAGTAAGGAAGGCGATAAGCGTTTTCTCGAGTTCGGGAATTTTGCGTAACTCGTCGCAGGCTTCAATCCCATCCATACCCGGCATCATCACATCGAGAAGGATGAGATGCGGTTTAAAAGCAACCGCTTTAGAAATGGCTTCTTTCCCATTGACAGCTGATTGGACAAGAAAGCCTTCTTTTTTCAGGTTGTAAGTGAGAAATTCAATGATGTCTTTTTCATCATCAACCAGTAATATTCTGGGTTCTTGTATATTCATATTCCTTGATTTATACCACGAAATTAAGAAATCAGTATTAATTAATCATTAAAAGAAAAGAGCATGTTTTAATAATTCATTAATTTTAGGGTAACCAAAATGTAGCATTAAATAGCTTTTTTTGGAGGCATAAAAGTACCATTGCATTAATAAACATTTGGAAATGAAAAAGATCGTTGTTCTCTTGCTGACCTTGTGGTTGGGCGTGGAAGTATCAGGCCAGATAATTGAAACACCTGATGGCATATATTATGATTCATCAGGGAAAAAATATACGGGGGTATATACAGAGCGTTATGCCGACGGGAAGAAGAAAAATGTTGTAGAAATCAAGGATGGACTGAAGGATGGCATAACCCTTATGTATTATGAAAACGGGAATCTGAAGGAAGTCCGCTCATATCGTGCCGGGAAGATGCATGGCACATGGATCCAGTACAGCGTGGAAGGTATAAAAACCGGAGAAGCAAATTATTGCAATGACATAAAAAACGGTAAGTGGTACATCTGGGATGAGAAAGGCGTTTTGCGTTACGAGATGCAATATATTGACGGTGCCAAAGCCGGAATCTGGATGATGTATGATGAAAGAGGGAAACTAACCGATCAGAAAAGCTTTATGGAGGTAACTGATTGAATTCCAATCCCCCGTCATGTGATTATGGTCAATATTGGAGGGTTCCAGGGTTCCAATGTTCCAGGGTTCCAATGTTCCAGAGTTCCAAGGATTTCCGATTTCCGATTTCCCATTTCCTATTAATGTGTTTTAGCTCTCATAGCGTGATCTCGTATAGGAAATAGGAAATTTTCAGTGATTTTCGATTTCCCACCAATGAGGCTCTAAAGTTCCAGCGCAGAGCGTAAAGCGTAAAGTTGAGCTTGGAGTGCAGGGCATTTTTTAATTAGCGTAGAGCGTAAAGCGTAGAGCGTAAAGAGGGGTATTGGGTTTAAAGTGCAGAGCATTGTTTATTTAGCGCAGAGTGTGAAGCGAATGGCAAAAGATCTTTCCATTTCCCCGTTAGGGGATGAAGAACAATAGATGTGACGATCAAAATCCAATTTTTCCCCGTAGGGGATTAAGGAACGGGTTCCAAAGTTCCAGGGTTCCAGAGTTCCAAGGATTTCCGATTTCCCATTTCCTATTAATGTGTTTTAGCTCTCATAGCGTGATCTCGTAGAGGAAATTGGAAATAGGAAATTTTCAGTGATTTTCGATTTCCCACTAATGAGGCTCTAAAGTTCCAGCGTAGAGCGTAAAGCGTAAAGTTGAGCTTGGAGTGCAGGGCATTTTTTAATTAGCGTAGAGCGTAAAGCGTAGAGCGTAAAGAGGGGTATTGGGTTTAAAGTGCAGAGCATTGTTTATTTAGCGCAGAGTGTGAAGCG
>JAAYUG010000207.1 GCA_012517825.1 Bacteroidales bacterium
AAAACTTGTTGGTTTTGAAATGATAGAGAGAGGGATTCCCCGGCAGCATTATACCATTGCCGATGCATCAGGCAACAAGGTGGGAGAAGTCACTTCGGGAACCATGTCCCCCATGTTGAAAAAGGGAATAGGAATGGGGTACGTAAAAACCGAACTGTCGGCCCCCGGAACGGAAATCTTCATCATCATCAGGGAAAAACCTGTCAAGGCTGTTGTGGTGAAACCTCCTTTCTACAAACCGCAGTAACCGTTATTTATACGATAAATGGATGATGTGCTGAACAAGGCCTCCGGCAGGACACTGCGGATTGAAGTGTGTTTTTCACCGGTGATGTATTCTGCCTTCCACAATCCGGAAGCGATTGTGGTTATTACCGATGTTTTGAGGGCTTCCTCTGCCATTGTTACAGCCCTGATGAACGGTGCGCAGTCGGTTATTCCGGTGGAAACGATTCAGGAGGCAAAGGATTTGAAATCGAAGGGATTTCTTGTTGCGGCCGAAAGGGATGGTATTAAACTGGATTTTGCCGATCTGGGAAACAGCCCCTTTAATTTTACCGTAGAAAAAATTTCCGGAAAACAGATTGTTTATTCCACTACCAATGGAACGCAGGCTATTCATATGGCCAGGGAAGCGCACAGGGTGATTGTGGGAGCCTTTATTAACCTTTCGGCAACCTGCAGGTATCTTACCGGCATGGGCCGCGATATCATCATCTTATGTGCCGGCTGGAAAAACAGGTTCAGTCTTGAAGACACGGTGCATGCCGGTGCTATTGTGGAAAAAGTATTGCAAGACCAACGGTACAGCACTATCTGCGATTCGGCCCTTGCCGCGCTGGATTTATGGAAATTGGCAAAACCGGATATCAGGGGATATCTGGAAAAATGTGCCCAGAGAAGCCGGCTGAGAAAGAATAAACTCGATGATGTTATTGACTACTGTTTCACCCCTGATCTGACGGAGGTGATTCCTGTTTTTCAGGAAGGACAACTTGTTGATATCCATAGAAAAAGCTGAAGAACATTCATGGTATTTCATCCGTTTTCAGGAATTGAATCAAAAAATGAAGATATTTACACTGAAATTTAACCTTTAATACATTCACGCAAATGAAAAAGCATAATTTTTCAGCAGGGCCCAGTATTTTGCCGCAGTACACCTTTGAAGAAACGGCTAAGGCAGTATTGAATTTCAACAACATGGGGCTTTCCATCATGGAAATTTCCCACCGGAGCAAAGATTTTGAAGCAGTTGTCAATGAGGCTGTTGCACTCTTTAAGGAGTTGCTGTCCATACCGGAGGGGTATTCCGTTATTTTTCTCGGAGGAGGTGCAAGCTTGCAATTTTGCATGGTGCCTTACAATCTTCTCGAGAAGAAAGCAGCTTATCTGAATACCGGGGTATGGGCATCAAAGGCTATTAAGGAGGCAAAATATTTTGGAGAAGTAGTGGAAGTTGCCTCTTCCAAGGATGCCAACTTCAATTACATTCCGCGCAATTTTACCATTCCGAAGGATGTGGATTATTTTCATATAACCACCAACAATACCATTTACGGGACAGAGCTTAAGGAAGATATGACTTCGCCTGTACCGCTGGTGGCTGATATGTCATCCGATATTTTCAGCCGGCCGGTGGATGTGAGCAAATACGGTCTCATTTACGGAGGAGCACAGAAGAACCTTGGACCTGCCGGTGTAGCCTTTGTGATAGTCAGAAACGATATTCTCGGGAAAGTTTCCCGCCCGATTCCTTCCATGCTCAATTACCAGCTTCATATAGAAAACAATTCGTTGTACAATACCCCGCCCGTGCTGCCTATCTATTCTTCCCTGCTCACGCTTCGATGGCTGAAGAAACAGGGTGGTGTTCAGGCGATGCAGAAAAGGAACCAGGAAAAAGCCTCTTTGTTATACGAAGAGATTGAACGGAACCGTTTGTTTAAACCTACCGTGCCGAAGAAGGAAGATCGTTCCATAATGAACGT